>NZ_JFXG01000005.1:0-236754 GCF_000588015.1 Acinetobacter sp. 1294243 | reverse complement strand
GATTAAAGAGTTAGCTCTCAGTGTAGGACGTCCTGTTGAGAAGCTCCTAGAACAGGCTCGTGAAGCAGGTTTGCCTCAACGTACAGCAGACGACATTATTACCACTGAACAACAGGATACTTTGGTCAATCACTTGAAAAAAGTTCATGGTCAGGAAAGTGGTAACACAGGAAAAATTGCGTTGAAACGTAAAACAACCAGTACCGCTAAAGTTGCAAGTACTTCAGGCAAAGCAAAAACAATTAACGTAGAAGTACGTAAAAAACAGGTTTTTGCTAAACCAAACCCTGAACAAATTGCAGCTGAAGCTAAAGCACGTGCAGAAGCCGAAGCGAAAGCACGTGTAGAACAGCAAACGCGTGAAACTGCCGAGCAAAAAGCGCGTCTTCAAACAGAGCAAAAAGCTAAAGCAACTTTAGATGCGATGCGTGCTGCTCATCAACAAGATAGTGCTGCACAGACAGCTCCAAAAGCTGCTGTTGTAGTGAAAAAGCGTGGTGGTGGTACAGTTAAACCTGCACCAAAACCAGCGGAAACTCCAGAACAGAAACGAGCTCGTGAAGAGCAGTCAGCTCAGTTAAAAGCAACTGAAGAAGCTGCACGTCGTAAAGCAGCTGAAGAAGCTCAGCAACGTACACTTGAACAAATGCGCAAAATGGCGTCTAAGTATTCAAATGACGATGCTACTACGACAATTCGTGTTATTGATGATTCTCCACTTGCTTCAGGTCTAGTTGGCCAAGCTTATGAAGATTCATTTAAGCAAGAAGACCGTGAAATTAAACGCGGTGGCGCAACCACTAACCCACGTGCTGGGAAGAAAGGTGGTCGTCGTGGTCAAGAAGAGCAAAGCTTTGTTAACCATAACAAACGTGGTTTAAAATCAAGCCAAGCGAATAAGCATGGATTTGAAAAGCCAGTTAAAAAGCAAGTTTATGATGTAGAAATCGGTTCAAGCATTGTTGTTGCCGATCTTGCTCAAAAAATGGCGATTAAAGTACGTGAAGTTATCAAAACACTTATGAAAATGGGTGAATTGGTTAATCAAGATCAAGCTATTGATCAAGACACAGCGGCACTTGTTGTAGAAGAAATGGGCCACAACCCTGTTTTAGTTTCTGATACACAAGCGGAAGATAACTTGCTTGAAGCAGCTGAAGAAGCTCGTGGTGAGCAAACAACTCGTCCGCCAGTTGTTACCATTATGGGTCACGTTGACCATGGTAAAACATCATTGCTTGACCGTATCCGTCGTTCGAAAGTAGCGGCTGGGGAAGCAGGTGGTATTACCCAGCATATTGGTGCATATCACGTTGAAACAGACAAAGGAATTATTACATTCCTTGATACGCCAGGACATGCGGCATTTACTTCAATGCGTGCACGTGGTGCTAAAGCAACAGATATCGTTGTATTAGTTGTTGCTGCAGATGACGGTGTAATGCCACAAACTGCAGAAGCAATTGACCATGCTCGTGCAGCAGGTACTCCAATTATTGTTGCAATCAACAAAATGGATAAAGAATCTGCTGATCCAGACCGTGTGTTAAATGAATTAACAACGAAACAAATCGTTCCAGAAGAATGGGGTGGTGATGTTCCGATTGCTAAAGTTTCTGCACACAGCGGACAAGGTATTGATGAACTCCTTGATTTAATTCTTATTCAATCAGAATTGATGGAATTAAAAGCATCTGCTGAAGGTGCTGCGCAAGGTGTTGTTATTGAAGCACGTGTAGATAAAGGCCGTGGTGCAGTAACTTCGATTCTTGTTCAAAACGGTACATTAAACATTGGTGACCTTGTTCTTGCAGGTTCATCTTATGGTCGTGTCCGTGCAATGTCTGATGAAAACGGTAAGCCGATTAAATCAGCAGGACCATCTATTCCAGTAGAAATTCTGGGTCTTCCAGATGCTCCAATGGCGGGTGATGAAGTTCTTGTTGTAAATGACGAGAAGAAAGCGCGTGAAGTTGCCGATGCTCGTGCTGACCGTGAGCGTCAAAAACGTATTGATCGTCAAAGTGCTATGCGCCTTGAAAATATCATGTCGTCAATGGGCAAAAAAGATGTTCCTACAGTGAACGTTGTTTTGAAAACAGACGTACGTGGTACTTTAGAAGCATTGAATGCTGCTTTACATGAATTATCTACTGATGAAGTAAAAGTTCGTGTAATTAGCTCAGGTGTTGGTGCGATTACTGAGTCTGATGTAATTCTTGCTGAATCTTCAGAAGCTGTATTATTAGGCTTTAACGTACGTGCCGATACGACTGCTCGTCAACGAAGTGACCAAGACGGTATTGATATTCGTTACTACAGCATCATCTATGAATTAATTGATGATGTGAAAGATGCCATGAGCGGTAAACTTGCTCCTGAACATCGTGAAACAATCTTGGGTGTTGCGGAAGTACGTGAAGTATTCCACTCAAGTAAGTTTGGTGCAGCAGCAGGCTGTATGGTACTTGAAGGCACATTACATCGTAATAAACCGATTCGCGTATTACGTGATGATGTTGTAATTTTCCAAGGTGAGCTTGAATCTCTTCGTCGTTATAAAGACGTTGTTGATGAAGTTCGTGCTGGTATGGAATGTGGCCTTGCGGTGAAAGGTTATAAAGACATCAAACCACAAGATAAGATCGAAGTGTATGATGTTCAATTGATTAAACGGAGTCTTTAATGGCGGGTAGCCAACGCTTAAAGCGCATGGCGGATTCAGTACAACGTGAGTTGTCTGAGCTAATCCGTCAAGAGCTTAAAGATCCTCGCTTAGGTGGTCTAGTGACCATCTCTGCGGTGAAAGTCAGTGCGGATATGGGTTATGCTGAAGTTTATGTCACTGTTATGGGACGTGAACTCGGCGATGAGCAAAGTGAAGCAGCAAATAAAGAAACTTTAGATGTATTAAATAAAGCTTCTGGTTTCTTGCGTCATGAATTGAGCCGTCGCATTAAGACTCGTATTACGCCTCGCTTACGTTTCCATTACGATAAGACGAATGCATATGGTAACTATATGTTTGGTCTAATCGAAAAAGCGGTACAAGATTTACCAGAACGTAAGTCAGATGACCAAGAGTAATTAAAACTCAAAAATAAAAAAGCCACCTTCGGGTGGCTTTTTTATTGGCTCAATTTTTTATTCTTTAGGAGGTTCCATTGGCGGTTTGTTTTGTGAAAAGCGTTGACCAATTTTGTAACGGTCCCAAGGTAGAGGACGTTCAATGGCTTCAGGTACTTCACCACTCAGTGAGCGTAAACGTAAATGTAGCGCAGCTTGAGCAATCAAATTAGCCGAAACTGGTGCGGTAATGAAAGCTAAAAGGGTAATGAGTAGCTCGGCAAAACCGAAACGACCTTGGAAAGCAAAAAAGATCATGGAAGCGATTAGAAAGCTTCCTAAGCCGAGCGTACTCGACTTAGTTGGTGCATGTAAGCGCATGAATAAGTCGGGTAAACGGACCATACCGATTGAGCCAACTAACATGAAGAAGGCACCAAAAACCAGAAAGACCGAAACAATAATTTCCATTGTAAATTGCATTTGACCTCTCCTTAATCGATAACATGACCGGTTGTGAAGTAACGTGCTAAGGCGGCTGTAGATACGAAACCTAACATCGCAACCAATAGTGCTCCTTCAAATAGAGAGGTCGTCATCCAATAAATGCCTAACACAACAATAAGGCAAGTTGCATTGAGGAAAAGTGTATCGAGCGCTAAAAGGCGGTCTACAATTGAAGGCCCCATAACTAGTCTGAAAAGGCAAAGTAGCATCGAGATTGTAATGGCAATCAAGCTAATACCTAGAGCATAGGGTAGGATTGTCATGCACTTGCCTCCGTTTTACTTTTCACATCAAAAATTTCCATAAGAGGAATTTCATAACGTTGTTTGATGTCTTGAATATCAGATTCGGTATTATCTGTGCTCAACGCATGAACCAGAATATCCCCACGTTCCTGATCGATACCTGCAGAAACCGTACCTGGCGTTGTGGTAATGATCATTGCCAGTAAGGTGTTGACCTGCTCATGTTCTGTCTCTAAAGGTACGCGATACCATTTAGGGTGTAATTTTTTAGTAGGTCCCAAAACAAGTTTTGCGACCTTAAAGTTAGAAATAATAATATCCCAAAGAACCACAAAACATAGTTTAACCGCAGGTTTCCAGTGAATATGCGGTGTGCGGGTAATAAATGGTTTGACTAAACGAGGGATGATTAAGCCCAAAAGCATCGCAGTCAAAAGATCACTCGCATCAAGACTATGCGCCAGCATCAACCAAAATAAAACGATGAGAACCGAAACAAATGGATGTGGAAACCAGCGTTCAAGCAAATGAGATAACTGCATTGTTATGGCTCCATAGGTTTCAATTGACTTTCATCAACAATGGTAGGCGTTTGGAGTTTGTCCTGTTGCTGAATTTGTCGTTGTTTATATTCAGAAATATGTTCGCCATTAAACGTATCTTTCGAAATAATATCTGGAACAAGATAAGCATTATGATCTTCAACTTCACCGCCGTACTTAGTTTCTGGTAAGTAAGCTGGATCATATGGCTGTACACTGATCACTTCGCCGTTTTTATCCACTTTAAGAATAGAGTGTTGGTAAAGCGCATGGTCTTGGATCTGTTGTGCGGTGCTTAAGGTGTAATGCTGAATTGGTGCAGCAAAAACAACATAAGCGATTAAACCAACCAGTAATAGATAAATGACTTGATCATTACGTGGTGGTGCGCGTTCCGGCAAAGCACGATAAAGAATATAAGCTGGATGGATTGGATCCTCTTCTGGAGGAGATGCGCGCCAGAATAAGATAAAGCCAACACGTGTGAGTGCAATAATACTTAATAGGCTCACAACAAGCACAACACCAATAATCCAGCCTTGATAGCTAGCTTCAACTGTTGCTTGTAGGATAAATACTTTTCCAAGAAAACCACTAAAAGGTGGTAATCCAGCCATCATCATCGCAATCAAGAAATAAGTCAGCATCGCTGCTTTTTCTTGTTTGATTCTTGGGGCAACTTTTAAATGATCTTTAAAATCTCCACGTTGTGAAGTGATCCATCCACAAAATAGATAAAAAGCTGCGCCAATTAAGGTACTGTGCACTAAATAATATAAAGCCCCAGACCATGCCTGCGTATTAGACATGGCAATTGCTGTAAGCAAGGTACCAATTGAAGAAAGGACCATAAAGCCGACAAAGCGACGTAAACGATCTGCTCCAATTGCGGCAATCACTCCATAAAGAGAAGTAATTAAGCCAATAGGCAATAACCAGCTTTTTAAGATTTCTTGACTAAGCGCATCGTCAAATACTGTTCCATTTACACGTAAAATAGAATAGATCCCGACTTTAGTCATGATGGTGAAAATTGCAGCTACAGGGGTACTTGCAACGGCATAGGTTTTTGGTAGCCAAAAACCGACAGGAAGCATTGCTGCTTTAATACCGAAAACAACAAAGAGAAGTAAGGAACCAGCGACTGCTAATTTATGTTGATCTGCTTCAAGTGTCGGTATAAGACGTGAGACATCCGCCATGTTGAGGCTACCCACGCTGCCATAAATCATACCAAGCCCAATTAAGAAGAGGGCAGAGGCTAAAAGATTGATAATGACATAGTGAACGCCAAGCTGAAAACGAGGTTTGCCTTGTCCATGTAAGAGCAATACATACGAAGCCATCAACAGGATTTCAAAAAAGACGAAAAGGTTAAATAAGTCGCCTGTTAGAAATGCTCCACAGATTCCCATTAATAAGAAATGTACCATGGCATGAAAATAGCGACCACGCGTGTCCCAGTTATCACTTGCATACCATAAAACTGGTACTGCTAATGCATAAGTCAGTGCCAGCATAAAAGCTGAAAGACGATCGAGTACAAGCACAATACCAAATGGCGCTGACCATTCACTTAATTGGTAAACAGTAATTTGCCCCGTGCTGGCGTAACTAAGATAAACAATAGCGGTAATTAATCCGGCAATTGCTGAGATAAGGCTAATGCCACGACGCCAAGGTTGGCGCCAGTCATCTTTTAAAGCACCTGCCCCAGGGTTACCTAACAGTAATAAGATAAAAGCAGTAAATGCTGGGATGAGAATGCTAAAAATAGGCGTGTGTTGTTGCCAAAAAGATAAAAAATCAAACATCACGGCTCATCCTCACGTGGGTCGTATGTTGGGGAAGCATCTTCTTTAGCATCAACATGATCACTACCTGATTCATAACGGCTACGTAGCGCAAGTTGTACAATAAACGCTGTAGTTGCAAAACCGATCACGATGGCGGTTAACACCAACGCTTGAGGAAGTGGATCGGTTATTTTTGTTGTTTCAGTTAAAATTGCTGGTGAGCTGATTTGTAATCGACCCATAGCAAATAAAAATAGGTTTACTGCATAACCGATTACAGCCAATCCGAGCACAACAGGGAAAGTACGAGCACGTAAAATCAGATAAATACCTGTGGCAACAAGTAAACCAATAGCAGAAGCCAGTAAGAATTCTAAACTGATCATGATGATTCCTCCCGATGTGGTACAGGACCGGACATACTCGAATGACGAGAGTCGCCTAATACAGAGATGAGCAACATTGTCGCGCCTACAACGGTGATATAAACACCCAAGTCAAAACTTGCAGCTGAAGCTAGATGTAGTTTTCCTAGAATTGGTAATTCAACATAGACATGAGCACTCGTGAGGAACGGACGTAACCAGAACCATGCTGCTATACCAGTCAGACCTGCAATCGTTAATCCTGTGCCAATCCAGACTTCGTAAAGGCGGCCAGACTTCGCTTTTAATAGCTGTTCTGCTTGATCTTGACCTAATGCAATATATTGAATGATTAGCGCCATTGAGGTGATTAGACCTGCAATGAAGCCACCGCCTGGATAGTTATGTCCTCGCAAAAAGATATAAACACTGACGACAAGCGCTAGCGGTAATACCCAAGAGGCCGTAATACGGAACATAAGTGGAGATGGATTAAAACGGTAGGTGAGACCTTGCGTCATGGTTGTGCCGTGTACACGCATACCATCCATTAAACATAGGGCACCAATCGCAGCGATGCCTAATACTGTAATTTCACCGAAGGTATCGAAGCCACGGAAGTCAACTAAAATGACATTTACAATATTTGAGCCACCACCAAGTGGTAAAGACTGTTGGGCAAAGAACCAAGAAATTGAATTGTGATCACGGGTTAAAATGAGCCACGTAATCCAACCAATTCCTAAACCTCCAATAATTGCTAAAGCTGCATCTCTTAAACGTCTAGAACGACGAGATTCATACGGCGTGAGCTGTGGAAGTAACGATAAGCTCATTAATAAGAGAACAGTGGTTACTACATCTACTGTAATTTGAGTTAGTGCTAAATCTGGTGCTGACATGGTGACGAAGACCATCGTTACCACTAGACCAATTGCACCACTAATAAGTACTGCCTTAATACGCTCATGGTGGAACCAGAGCATCATCCAACAGCCTGAGAATAACGTCAGCCAAAGAACTACAGCAATCCATGGAGCATGGGTGAGTTCGCGTGTACCTGTGCTCAACCCTTGATTGAGTAAAGGCATGGTGACCATGATGATGCTAAAAGCAATGATCCAGAACAAATAACTTTGCAATGAGCCATTTTCAGTTTTTTGTTTGATTTTTCGGCTGGTCAGCAACAGATGTTTTAAAAATAAATCAAATAAGATGCGACCTTGTAATCTACCTAGGCGCGGATCAAGGTCAATTTTACGAATCATGCCGTCTTTTGCTAAAGCAAAGTAGAACAGCGTACCGCCAACCAAAGCAATAATACTCATCACAAGAGGGGCGTTAAATCCATGCCAAATTGCAAGGTGTGTACCCGCAAATTCTGGTTGCATCAAGCTTGCTCTTGTTACGCTATTGACCAGTGGTTCTACCAATAACGAAGGTAGAACGCCGACCAAGATACAAAGCACAGCAAGAAGAATGGCTGGAGCACGCATACCGATTGGTGGTTCATGTGCATCTTTATTTGGAACTTGTTTACCAATTGGACCGTCAAAGAACACACCATGCACTAAGCGAATTGAATAACTTACTGCGAAGATACCCGCCAGAGTTGCAATAATGCTGGCAAAGATAACCGTTGAGCCTGAAAGATTTGCCAATAGCTCGGTAAAGAACATTTCTTTTGAAATAAAGCCATTGGTAAGTGGTACCCCTGCCATAGAGGCAGCGGTGATCATGGTGAGTGTGGCAGTAAAAGGAAGTAATTGCCAAATACCACTAAGTTTTCGAAGATCACGTGTGCCAGTTTCATGATCAATAATCCCTGCAAGCATAAACAGCGCTGCTTTAAATGTTGCATGGTTAATAATATGGAAAATAGCAGCGGCAACCGCTAAAGGAGAACCGATCCCGAGTAAACAAACAATAAGTCCTAAATGACTAATGGTTGAATAGGCTAACAGTCCTTTTAAATCTTCTTTGAAAATAGCAAAACACGCTGCCATACAGAGCGTAAATAGGCCGACAAACGTAACGATATTATGATAAATCGCAGCGCCTATAAAGATTGGAAGTAAGCGGGCAAGTAGAAAAATCCCGGCTTTTACCATGGTCGCAGAGTGCAGGTAAGCGGACACTGGTGTTGGTGCCGCCATTGCGTTAGGTAACCAAAAATGAAATGGAAACTGAGCACTCTTTGTAAATGCGCCAAGCAAAATAAGCAATAACATTGGAATAAAAAGAGCGTGGGCTTGGATCGCATCTTTCATGCCCATGATTTCGCTAATTTCATAGGTTCCAGTGATTTGCCCCAATAGAACAAATCCACCTAGCATTGCTAAACCGCCCATCCCTGTAATGGTGAGCGCCATCCGAGAGCCACGTTGAGCAGCTTCATAATGACTCCAATAACCCACTAACAAGAAAGATGAAATACTGGTGAGCTCCCAAAAGACTAATAAAATAATAAGATTATTAGAGAGCGAAATACCCAGCATTGCTGCCATAAACAGCATGAGTAAAGTATAGAGTTTACTTAATGAATTTTTAGGGCCTAAATAATAATAGGCGTATATATAAATGAGTGTACCGATACCGGTAATAAGAAGAGAAAATAATAAACCAAGAGCATCAAGTCTAAAGCTTAGATTAATCCCTAATTGAGGTAACCAATCCCAACTTTGTTGAATGCTTGCACCACCAAGCACAGTTTTAGCTTGAGTCAGTAATAAACCAAAACTGGTTAAACTGACTCCAATTGCCCCTAAAGCCGTTACTCCACGCGAGAACCGTTGAAGCAATGAAACAAGGGTGGTGCCTAATATTAACGGTAATAAGATAATTATCGGTAGCACACTCGTATCCATATGTGATTTAGGCCGAAACCTAAAGGTGAAATTTTAATTTCAGAATAGATAGGAATTCAAAGAGAGTTCCAAAGCTTATTATTCCGAAAACCCAACCAAATTAGAAAATAAAGCGAGAAACAAGTTGTATTGCGCAACTTGAAGAATAAAAACGCAAAATGAAATTTATTGTACACTAAAAAAGCATTGAAAATCTGATGTTATTACATGTAGTAACAACATCTAGTTATTTTAGTGCCTAAAAAACCGTACTCCACCATATATTTTGTGAGTGTGGTTTTTTTGATTATAAAACTCAAACCGAAGGGCTTTCTTCCGGTGCGTCTCCCGCATGAATCATCCTTAATAATTCATTTTTTTGTTGTTCAGTTAAACCCTGAATCTGCTGAAATAAAACCTCAATCTGTGCTGGTGTTGGGTCTATTAAACTCAAAGGCTGTGCTTCTATAGATGGTGTTAAAGGTTCGCTTCTTTGAAGTAAGGTATAGATATGTTCAAGCTGTTGCTTGGTCGTATTTAGGTCAAGATGGCTAATTTTACCAGACTCTAATTTTAGACATTGATAGGTCGAGGCATGTTCAAGTAGCTCTTCACGACTTCCTGTTGCAATAATTTGTAGGCGTGGGAATGCTTGATGAAGCCGATTTAAGATTTCGGAGCAATGTGTTGAGTCGAGCTGTGCATCAATCTGGTCAATGAGTAAAACGCCATCTCCCTCAAGACAAGGGTTTAGGCTTAAAGGATTGAGTAAACAGAGTCGGCGGGCTATATCGCCTACTAAAGCAATCCAGGTTTTCGTTGTATTGGAAAGTTGCTGAAAAGGTAAGATTTGATCTTCATAGTCGACCATAAGTTGTAGTCGAGGCTGATAGTGTAGATAGAGGTCTTTAAGCTCAGGCAGAACTATACTTAATGCATTCTTGAGGGCATAGAGATTGGGTGAAGTAAGCTGTTTAGGTTGCCCTGATAACTCTTTTTGAAGCTCATTTAATAATTCTTTTTGATCTTGCTGATCTAATTGTTTCGATCTAATCCGTTGTACTAGATATGCAGCTTGAGCATTTTCAATATCACTGATTTCTCGTAGCCATTCAAAAAAGCGTGTAAAAGTTGTAAACGGTAGTGGGCTAATGTCATAGGCTGAAATGGCTTGAGTAATGCCGGGTAAATTTTTATTCAAAAGATTAATATCATTCACAAATCGCTCGGCTGGGTAGTAAGCGATTAAGGGAAGTCCTTGTAATGGATCTTTTTTTATGACTTGTTGATAAAGAGCCATGGTTTGGTCAAGTTGCTGAGTTTCAACTTGGCTCACTCCAATCCCACTTGCATTTAAGGTTTTAAAAAGTTTCCAGCTACATAGTGAAGAGTCTACCTGCTGAGCAGAGGTACTTTCTGGCAGGTGACCAATTTCTGAAGGAATTTGAATAGTCACTTCAATTTTTGATTGTAGACGCGACTGAGTAATGTCTTGATCAGGCATGACAATACCGGGACTACGCAAATCTTTAAGGCGAGCAGGGAACCAAGTTAAAGCATGGTAAGTATGTTTGAGCAACATACTTTTACCAGTTGCCTGTTCACCTAAAATTAAGGTGATTGGCTGTTTTTCATAGTGAAAGTTTATTTTAAGGTCGTGAAACAGAGCAATATGTTTAAATTGGACAGATTCAAGTTTCATAGGCTCACCTCAATATGAGCGCTTCAACCAACCGACTGACGAAGACTTAAAGGCGCCCTTAGTTTTAATTGTTGTATCAGATCATAAAGATGATGGATATTTAGACTTACTTTAGCACGAGTACAGGCAACGTACAGTAGTCTTAATTCTTCATCGGTAATCTTGTGTTCTAACCCATTAATTTTAAATTGATAGTCATCTTCAATATGAACACGGTTCCATTCTAAGCCTTTCGCTTTATGGGCTGTAGAGATGACATAGTCAGCTTGCTCAAGTGGTGTAATCTTTGCAAGCGCTTTTTTTAGTGGGTCAGTGCCGTGATCATCCACCAATTTAACCAATGGTTTAATATCACTGCCTTCATTGGTTTCACAGTATTCATGGACATCATGCCATGAATTGAACCATGCTAATTCAGGAACATCAGTAACCCGTTTTCCTTGCTTTAAGAGGCTTGCAGCGTCTACAAAACGGTTTAGTTTTTGATGATCAGCTTGCAAACTCACTTTATCGCCGTGAACTAAACCTGCCAGTAAAAGTTCCATGGCCCGAGCATTGGTACGGCATAAAATCGCATCACGCATTTTGGTATGCGGTTTATTTACGACACTTGATTTTTGATTTGGATTACCAAGCAAAGGAACAGTTTCATTTAATCCGCCCAGCAATGCATTGGCAACATCCGCAATCGTTTCACCAAAACGAAAAGAAGTGGTGAGGCGAGACTCTGGCAAGGGTAATTGTTGCATTGCATTAATTGCACCACGCCACGCATAAATTTGCTGATGTGCATCGCCTACATAGATGACCTGCGTACTTTTTTGGCGAAGTAAAATACCCAGCATTAAAGGGTCGGCATCTTGTGCTTCATCAAATAGTACATAATCGGCTGGGATGTTAGGTTCAGACAAAGCCCAAAGTTTGAGATAAATATCGTGACCAATTCCTGCCTGATGATTTGGGTCGATGGACTCTAACCAACGGCGCTCTACAGCAGGGTAAAGATGAGTTTGTAGCTCGGTAATATCATCCGGATGTAACCAGTTGGGCGCCTGAATATGTCGAGGCGCTGGATATTGAGAACTGGTTGAACAGAAATAGCTGACAGCATTAGCGACAAGGCTTGCGAGGCGACTTGGCATTAAGACGTATTTTTCATAACGTCCACCCATCATGCGTCGTAAAGTAATAGGTTCTAGTCGATATTCTTTTGCGATAAAGCTTGGGCTTAAGCGAGGCAAGCGTAATTTATCAGTCACACCTCGTGGCACACTGCGAAACGCGAGTGAGTGAAAAGTCCGGCAGTCTACATTACGATGAAATTTGTTTTGTGCTTCACCAGCAATGGCTTTGTTAAAAGCCAAATACATACCGCGCCGTTCAGGCATGGCATCACTAATCATTTGTAACGTAGTAGTTTTACCTGTACCCGCATAGGCAATCACTTTAAATGATTGCCCAAGACGTGCGTTATCTATGGCAATAGCTTGCTCATAGGTGGCTTTAGGTTTTTCGATATTCGACACTGAGTGATTTTAAACCTTGTTGCGGTTAGCTTTTTCAACTAAACCAGATAAACCCTGACGACGAGCTAATTCGTCAATAATAAGTTGTGGATTAAGATCGAAATAACCCAACATGACAATGCTATGGAACCACAAATCGGCAGTTTCATAAATCAAGTCATTTAAATTGCTTTCTGTATTTTGAGCAGCGTAGTCTTTCGCAGCAATAATAGTTTCTACGCTTTCTTCGCCGACTTTTTCCAAGATTTTATTGATACCTTTTTTATAAAGGCTTGCAACATATGACGTATCCGCTTCAGCTTGCTTACGCTCTTGCATCAATTGCCCTAAGTGAGCAAGTACATCAACTTGTTCAGTGGTGTGAGCATGATCGTGGCTTTCAGTTTTGGCTTTATCGCCATAAATTGCAGTAGGGTCTTTTAATTGTGCATCGACAATTTCCCAGCCCTGTGGGGTAAGTTTACGGTAGAAACAAGACTCACGACCTGTATGGCATGCAATACCGCCGTGTTGCTCAACTTGTAATATGATTACATCGCCATCGCAGTCTAAACGAATTTCATAAACTGTTTGGAAATGGCCTGATTCTTCACCCTTGTGCCAAAGTTTTTGGCGAGAGCGAGAGAAATACACAGCCTGATTTTTTTCTGCTGTGAGCGCAAGTGATTCACGGTTCATCCACGCCACCATCAAAATACGTCCGGTTTGATGATGTTGAGCAATGGCAGGGATAAGACCTTGTTCGTTAAATTTTACTTCATCGAGCCATTGCGTGTTATTCATGAGGAATCACCAAAGAAATATGAACTATAAATTGATTTCAATCTGATGCTAAAAAATAGCTTGTATAGTGTACGGCATCAACGTCGCTTTGCGGAAAAATTCTTTGTCCTTTTTGTCTTTGTCAGCGTAATGAATAGCTTGTAACACTTACCAATCTGTATCTTATTCAAATGACTAAGGCGTGAGAATATTTGAAATCTCAATCAAATTTTGATCTGGGTCGCGAATATAAACTGAAAGAATAGGATGCATTGCACCAGTACGCTCAATCGGACCTTCTTCAATTTGAATATTTAATTGATTAAGGTGTGCAACCACTTCTGAAATGGGAGTGTCTGAAATAAAACACAAGTCGGCAGATCCGGGAGTCGGCTGTAATGCCTTCGGTTCAAACTCGTTGCCTTGCTGGTGTAAATTTATTTTTTGATTTCCAAACTTTAGAGCTTTTCTATTACCTTTAAACGTGATGACTTCAAACCCCAATATGGTTTGATAGAAATGACAGGTAGTTTCAATATTTGAGACGGTTAAAACAAGATGATCAAGATGGCTGATTTTCATGTGTTAATCACTATTATTTGGTGGGATTAATAGTCAGACAAAGATTGGCTTTCTAAATGAAATGCACTGTTTTCTTTAGGCAATTGAGCGACTTGATCATAATCAAGTTGTTGGAATGGCCCTGTTTTTAAGCCTGAAATTGTAATTGCCATTTCTTTTCGAAAATAAGGGATTTGATACATCCACGGAAAAACTAAATCTCTTAAACCTCCAGCCCACCAATGATCAGACTGATAAAGTGGTGTTAATAAGCGACTAAGGAATTGATAAAACTGGGTGGATGAGCGGCGAAGCTGGTGGTAGTGCTGCCAGAGCAGGGACCAATCAATATTCTGGTTTTTTTGAGCATGTTGCAATGATTGAGAGAAAGCCCAAGCATCCAATAATGCCATATTTGCACCTTGACCTAACTGTGGACTCATTGCATGAGCGGCATCGCCAATCACCCCAACTCGACCCTGACCAAATTGAGTCAGGACGACATCGCGGTAGTTTGCAGATAGCCATTTAGGCTGAGTTTGACTGTTATACAAAATTTCTTTCAGCCATTCTGCAACTTTGGGCCAACGTTCTGAGACTTGCTTTAACCAAGCTTGTTTAGCCTGCTCATCTTGTAAAAAGCTTTGTAGTTGTGGTGTAGGTAAACTCCAAAAAACACTTGAAAGGCGCTGTTGAGGTTCAGTTGGAATCGCTCCTGTAGGAAGAATTCCCATCATAATTTTCGAGCGATCATAAAATTGATGCAGAATTTCAGAATCGAGAACTTGGCACTCAGGTACGATACTCCATGCCGCACCCCAAGGATAAGCTTTGTCAACCTTTACCCATGCTTTAGGGCGTAACTGGCTACGTGCACCGTTGGCAATGAGTAGGCTATCAAAGCAAGCATCAAACTTTTGGTTTTGATGACTGCCGAATAGCTGAACTTCATTGTTATGTTCTTCAAAACTTTCAACAGAATGGTTCATATGCCAAGTGATCTGGCTTGAATACTCGCTAAGCTTTTGAGTGAGTACATGACACAAAGTGGCTCGGGGTATACCTAGACCATAGAGGTTTGCTGATGCTTCGTGATAATGACTATTAACTAAAAGGCGCTTGTCTGGAAGTTGTCCTTCTAGGCCTGTTACTCTTGCGCCTAATGTTAAGGCTTTTTCGAGCACACCTAAGTGTTCAAATACAGCTAAGCCCGCAGGTTGTAGTAATAAACCGGCACCTACCGGAGATAACTCATCAACTTGTTCAAAAATAGTAACGTTATTGCCTTGGCGGGCAAGCAAAATAGCAGTGGCTAAACCTGCTGTACCTGCACCGATAATGGCAAAATGAGGTGTTTTCATTGTTTGTTCTTTTGAAGCATTTATAGCTTCAATTTAGCAATGAACGAATAGCTGATCTATAAATTTTTTGAAAATTAAATTTTTTCCATAAAAAAAATCCCTTGCACTGGCAAGGGATTTTGAACTTATTTCAATATACGCCAAAGCGCTAATAAGCTACTCAGCACAATTAGAATAATCGAAACAAACCAAGGGCTAATAATTGCAATAGTCAGTAAAATCAGCATAGTACTGCCGAACATCCAGCTACGGCGTTGCTGATGTTCCATTTGCAAACGAAGTTGCTGAATTTCGCGTAACTGGCGGTCTTGCCAAGCCGACTGATTTTTTAAACCATTTAAGCTATCAATAATTAAGCTTGGGAAATCTTGAGCGCCTAAAAGCAGGTCAGGTAATTGCTGGCCGAGTTCTTTTACATTTTTGACTGGATTCATGTTGGATTTGACCCATTCCGTCAAAATTGGTTTTGCCAATTTCCAGATGTCGAGCTGCGGGTAAAGGTCAGTCCCTAGGCCTTCTACATGCACTAAAGTTTTGAGTAGCAGCATGAGCTGTGGCGGAATCTCAAGATGGAAGCGTCGAGCAATATCCATCACTTGAATTAAGATACCCGCAAAATCAAGCTGGTCCATTGGTTTAGATACCATTGGCCCAACAGTGCGGCGCATCTCACGTGCTAAAGCATCTTGGTCTGTACCCGGTGGAATCCAGCCAGCTTGGTGCACAATTTGAATGAGCTGCATAAAGTTGCTGTTCATGACAGCAAGCAACATACGGGCAACTGTCATCTGGTCGTGTTTAGATAGCTCTCCCATAATCGCACAGTCCAGTGCGATAAAGCGTGGATTGCTTGGATTAATGGTTTCTACAAAGACATTACCGGGATGCATGTCGGCATGGAAAAAGTTATCGCGGAATACTTGCGTAAAGAAAATGGTTAATCCTTTTTCTGCAAGTTGTGCACGGTCCATGCCTAGACGGTCAAAGGTTGCCGTATCTGAAATAGGGACACCAGTAATACGCTCAGCCACCATGACATCTTTGGTGTCCATGTAGACTTCTGGTACATACATCATGGTTGAACCAGTGAAGTAATGGCGCATACGACGGGTGTTATCTGCCTCAATACTCAAGTCCAGTTCATTTAAAATGATCTGGCGGTAGTCTTGAATAATTTCGGTGAGATGCAACGCACGAGCAGCTTCTAGGCGACTTTCTAAGGTGTTGCCTAGCCAAGCTAAAATTTCAAAGTCTTGTAAAATCTGGCTACGAATGTCCGGACGAGTAACTTTAACAACAACTTCACGGCCATCATGCAGTGCCGCTGTATGTACTTGTGCAATTGAAGCAGCAGCTAATGGTTGGTCATCAAAGCGGGCAAATAGAGTATTTACGTCTGCTTTTAAAGAATCTTGAATACGTTGTTTGGCAACATTGCTATCAAAAGGTTTTACTTGATCTTGAAGTAAAACTAGTTGAGCGAGTACCTCAGGTGGAATTAGGTCACGGCGAGTAGACAGTAATTGACCAAGCTTGATTGCAAGTGGTCCCATATCTTCTAAAGCTTCTTTAAGCTTTAAAGGATTTTTACGTTCACGACTCGACCATGCAGCTGGATGCATTTTAATAATATTTAATGCATGCTGAGCTTTAACTGGTAATTCATCCGCAGGGAACAACGTATCGAGTCTATAGTGCGCTGCAATACGCCAAAGTTCGAGTAAACGTGAAACGTGCGGAATCATATAAAGTCTTACCTAGTCTTGAGAGGGTTGTAGTTGTGCATTGAGTTGCTGCAATCTTGCTTCAAGACGGTCAATGTCTTGATTAAGCTTGCGAGTTGCTTGAGTTAAGTCGTCCATTTCCCAGCGAGGGGCAAATAGGCCGCTATCTTCTTTTAAGGCATCTTCAGCAAAAAACAGATGGCTTTGCACCGAGCGTTTTAAATGTTTTGGTGCAAGTTGAATCTTACCAATTTCATGAGCGAGTTGAGGACCCACCCATCTTGATAAATGCGCAGCTAAATCAGGTTCAGCTTGCTGCATAATTTTTTGAATATCCTGTAATAGGTGATAATCACCTTGGAGCGGGATATTCCCAATCTGGTCTGGATCGCTGACCAATAATTTAATCAGTTCAACGACATCTTTAACATGCAAAGTTGCAGTTGCTTCAGAAATTTTGAATTGGGCATCAAAAGGACGCTGTTCAAAAATAGAAGGCTTTTCACTATGACCTGTTACGGTAGGTTCAAGACGTACTTTTTCTTGGTCAAAGAACACATCGACAGAAAGCTGCGGGCTATCAATCACAACACGCAACATTTTGCCCTGTAACTGATTAAACTGAATGCGAGTAACCGCATCCAGATCGATCAGATGATGAATGATACGTTCGACTGCACCGAGTGCCAGAATCGACCACATATCGTTATCCCTTACAGTTTGAAGCCACGGTGAACGGCAACGATACCAGCAGTAAGGTTGTGATAGTCACAGTTCTGGAAGCCAGCATTTTCCATCATACCTTTTAAGGTGCGTTGGTCTGGGTGCATACGGATTGATTCAGCCAAATATTTATAGCTTTCTGAGTCATTCGCAACCAATTTACCCATAATCGGTAAAGCGGTGAATGAATAGAGGTCATAAAGTTTTGAGAATGGCTCAAATACAGGTTTAGAAAACTCAAGAATCAGTAAACGGCCACCTGGTTTTAACACACGGAACATAGAAGCAAGTGCTGCGTCTTTATCTGTCACGTTACGTAAACCAAAGCTAATGGTTACAAGGTCAAAGCTGTTGTCTGCAAAAGGTTCTAATGTTTCAGCATTGGCAAGAACGAAGTCAACATTGGTACAGCCTGCATCAATTAGACGGTCACGGCCAACATTGAGCATAGATTCGTTAATGTCTGAAAGTACAACATGACCTTGCGGACCAACTTCACGGCTAAATACTTTTGCTAAGTCGCCTGTACCGCCAGCAATGTCTAACACGTGTTGACCACGGCGAACACCAGACATGTTAATTGCAAAACGCTTCCACAAACGGTGAATACCAAATGACATCAAGTCATTCATCAAGTCATATTTGCTTGCAACTGAGTGGAAAACTTCTGCAACTTTTTGTGCTTTATCTTCAGTTCTAACTGTTGAGTAACCGAAATGTGTTGTTTCACCAACGTTGCCAGTATTACCAGCACCACGAGGTAAATTGTATTTAGGTACAGAGCCATTCACAGGTGTGTCTGTTAAGGTTTGCTGTAAAGTTTGTTGTTGCCCTTGAGGAGTACCTTGAGGTAAAGGTGAGCTTAGGAATGGGCTAACTTTGTCTGAACTTTGTGCCTGCTCAGTTGGAGATGTTGGCTTTTGGTTTTCGTTAGACATATTGTCTCTCCTAGACTCAAACTCAAGTGAAACGGAATAAGTTCTGCATGATGACAGATTTTGTCTATTTTTACAGGCATCATCATGCAAATATAATGAATAAAATCTCAACTTCGCGAGGTTGAGTTTTTCTATGTGCCGACCTTATCACACTCTAAACGGATTCGGATGCCCTGAATGTACATTTTCAATAATCTGGCGTTCTTTTTCAGTAAAAGTCTTAATAAAGGTCTCGGCTGATTTTAACGGTTTCATCGCACTAAAACCATCTTGAATGAAATCATACATCAATTCGAAGTGATATTTTTGGGCAATACCTTTACACATTTTAAAAGCAGTAAACATCATAAATGAACGCATGTATTTATCGAGTGCTGCACCTAAATCGTCAAGAAGAGCAAGTTGTTGATAACGAGCTTCGGCCTGATCAAGCTTGATTAAGGTTAAACGCATAATCTCATCAGTTAATACTGTATCTGCCGGATAGTCCTCAAGAAGTTGCATTGCTACTTGCTCATCAAGTTGGGTTGCAAGTACAGCCAAACTTACTGATTTAGTACCTGTTTTAATTGCATTCTCAGGTAAGACTTTTTCTGCTTTATGGGCATATTTTAGTAAACGCTCGATTTGAGCTGCAAGAGCATCAAATTCTGGGCCACCATATAAACGATTTAAAAAGTACTCTGACATGAGCTTGTGCGCTGGCAGATTAAAAAAGTCATGATGCGTATCTTTCATCCGCTCTTTTAACCATGTTTGTACATCTTGCAAACGCTGAGCAAGTACTGGATTATCGTGATAATTAAATGTTTTATATTGTTGTAAAAGATCATCAAAAGCAGCGAGTTTAGACATTTAAGGCTCTAATATTGGGCTATTTGCAAAAAATCATAAAAGGCATTGTAACCTTGTACTATGGCGAGTAGATGTAAAAAAAATGATTCATGCGTCAATTTTTAAACAGAATTTTGGCACAATGACATAATTTGTATAGCAATTCATCATTTAAGCGCATAAGTTAAAGATCATCGAAATTAAACAATAAAAGATTAGAGCCGTGGACTATGAGTGAACAACAACCAAAATTTGAGATTCGTGATGAAGAACAGCTTTCAGTCGATTTGATTGAAGCACAATATGCGTTAAAAGAAAGTCGGGGCAAACCCAACGCTAAGAGCACACTAATATTAATGAGTGGTATTGAGTTGGCTGGAAAAGGCGAGGCTGTTAAGCAACTTCGTGAATGGCTAGATCCACGATATTTACGAGTCAAAGCAGACGCGCCACGTGTGCTGACAGATACAGAAGCATTTTGGCAATCTTACTCGGAGTTCATTCCGACTGAAGGGCAAATTGTGGTGATGTTTGGCAACTGGTATAGCGATTTGCTCGTCACGGCAACGCACGTGTCTGAACCTTTGGATGAAGCACGCTTTGATGCTTACGTTGAAAATATGCGGGCATTTGAGCAAGATTTAAAAAACAACTATGTCGATGTGGTCAAAGTCTGGTTCGATCTGTCATGGAAATCACTGCAAAAACGTTTAGACAAGATAGATCCATCTGAACAGCATTGGCATAAGCTCCATGGCTTAGACTGGCGTAATAAAAAACAATATGACACTTTGCAAAAGTTACGTCGTCGTTTTACCGACGATTGGTACATTATTGATGGCGAAGATGAAAAGCAGCGTGATCAGTTTTTTGCGCAATACCTTTTACAACACATGCGTCAACTTCCAGAGCATGAAACCGAAGTTAAAGGAAAATGGCAGCAAGCTAAAATTCCAGAGAGTTTATTAAACCCTTCTAACGAACCACTTGAAAAAGCAGAATATAAAAAAGAACTCGATAAACTGAGTAAAAAAATTGCCGATGCCATGCGTTTTGATCAACGCAATGTCGTCATTGCTTTTGAAGGCATGGACGCAGCTGGTAAAGGTGGGGCCATTAAGCGAATCGTTAAAAACCTAGACCCGCGTGAATATGATATTCACTGTATTGGAGCACCTGAACGTTTTGAAGCACGTCATCCATACTTATGGCGCTTTTGGAACCGCATTAATGAGGCCGAAAAAATCACGATTTTTGATCGGACATGGTATGGACGTGTACTCGTTGAACGTGTCGAAGGTTTTGCTTCACCTTTAGAATGGCAGCGTGCCTATGATGAAATAAACCGCTTTGAAAAAGATTTATTTGATAGTCAAACGATTGTAGTAAAAATTTGGCTGGCGATTAGTAAAGATGAGCAAGAGCAGCGTTTTAAGGCCAGAGAAGAAACACCGCATAAACGCTTTAAAATTACCGCAGAGGATTGGCGTAATCGTGATAAGTGGGACGATTATTTAAAAGCGGCCGCAGATATGTTTGAGCGAACTAGTACTGAATATGCACCTTGGTATATTGTCGCAACCGATGATAAATATACGGCACGTTTAGAAGTGTTGAAGGCCATTTTAAAACAGCTGAGAGCAGACTAAGCTCTCAGCTACAAGGCAAACCTTAATTTACAATAGTGCTACGGCTTTTTTGCTGAATACGTTTTGCAAGGTTATAACTATCATTCAGATGAGTTTCTGCTATTTTTTTCATCATGAAATAGCCCAAACTTGCTGCTACAATTTGCCCACCTAGTGGTATAAATTTAGTCACCTGTTTCGTTACGATTTTGCCAAGAAAGCCATTAAATGTTTTTTTAACTGTAGTACGCGCTACTACAAAGCCTGAAAATTCAAAACCGCGTTTACGTAGTTCATCCCAATGAATTGTTTTAGTTTTCGGGTCGTAGACACTCACGTGTTCAGGTGCTAAGCCAAAACGGGAATTGATATCTGGAATAAGGTACGACAAAATTCCCAAATCGACTGCCACGTCAAAAAAAGGAATCGGTACAATTGCCGCTCCTGCTGAGACGTAAGCTCTTTTTTTGATGAGATCATGACACTCATCGCGAATTTGTTCCAGATTTAGGCTAGGATCAATATAGTCAGGAATCTTGTCAATTTTCATAATGTCTACCTGTATAAGTTTCTTGAGGGCGTCATTTAAACCAAGTGTAAGTGACACCTAAAGTTAAATTATGCTGTGTTTAAACCAACGTGACATAGTCAGATTCAGTTGTATAGTAATGAATGTTTATGATTTTGTGCATAAATTATGCAAGCAGGATATGAAATAAATGGGGATTCATGTTATTCAAAGTCAACGTATTGATGTGTTGTTGCAAGGTGTATTGACGTCTACATCTCAAGCTTCAACGCATCCATTACAGGTTTTGAAAACCCAGCATTTTATTGTTCCAAGTCCTGCGGTCGAGCAGTGGCTGATACAAAAACTTGCAGAACAGCAAGGCATGAGTGCTAATTACCAGTTTCACCAACGGGTACGCGGCTTCCAGTGGTACGCCTACCAGCAAGTTTTAACTGCGCATAAAGAACAGGTTCGTAAAGCGAACATCCCACGTTTAATTTTTAAATGGCGGGGGCATCAAGCTTTGCACGAATTCATTCAACCAGACACGATAAGTATAGATTCGTCGCATCCTTTACATTCTATTGTCCAGCGTATTTATGACAGCGCAGATCGACTCGAACAAGGCATAGACAAACAATTAAAAAAACAAAAAATGCTGTACTGGGTCGCTGAGCAGGTTGCCGATCTATTTAGTAACTATATGATTTATCGTGGGCAGTGTCAGCGTGGTTGTGAAAATAGTTGTACCTGTCCGGAAAACTGGTTGTCTGCTTGGGGGCAGGGCCGAGCACTCGATATTGAAAAATATATTGTGCAAAAAGATGAAGAAGTGACTGCTTTTGCATTACATCAAACTGAGGAGCTAGAACGTTGGCAGCGTTGGTTATGGCAACAACATTTTCATGATGACTTTTTGCAGATGCAGCAAATTGATGCATTGTTTTGGCAAGAGTTAGATCATCCAGACCGCAGTAAGCGTGCTATTTCAAGATTACCTAATCAGGTGGTGATCTTTACGTTATTAGATTTGCCGCCAAGCCAGTTACAGTTCTTGCGCCGTTTAGGCCAATACGTTGATGTACTGATTTTGCACTATAACCCTTCACAAGAATATTGGGCCGATAGTGTCGATCCACTCTGGAAACAGCGTTATGACTTAGGGGTAAAAGAGCGTTTTATTGCGAAAAATCCAAAGGCTACTGATGCTGAAATTAGTGATTTCTTTAATAAATTTACACTCAACTTTAATGCTGAAGCGCGTGAATCCAGACATCCGCTTTTAACCCGATTGGGTAAACAAGCCCGCGATCACTTTTCTTTATTATCGAATTTATCTACGGGTGAAGAGGGTAAGTGGGTTGACGCTTTTGTGGATGATTTCCCTGAAAGTCTGCTTGGTAAAGTTCAGTCAGATATTTTGCATTTAGTGGAGCCTCAAGCTAAACAATATGAGCTTGCTTCCGATGATGACTCTATTCAGATTCATGTTTGTCATTCGACTCTACGTCAACTTGAAGTATTAAAAGAGCAATTAATCTGTTGGTTGGCTAAACCGCATGAACAGCCGCGCCGTCCAAACGATATTTTAGTTCTAGTTCCTAATTTGGCCGACATAGAGCCTTTAATTCGAAGTGTATTTCCTGCTACTGCCACTGAGCAGGGTGTGCATTTGCCAGTAAAGATTGCAGGTGTTGCATCACTTGATGCACTGAATGCTTGGCGTGCAGTAATTGGGCGTATTCAACTGATGCAGGGGCGTTTTAGCTTTGATGATTTTGCTGATTGGTTAAGTTTGCATGCGACTCAACAACGTTATGAACTTGAATATGTTCAGGTTGAGCGAATTTTAAATTTGCTTGCCGATGCAGGCTTTAAACGAGGGCTTGATGCAGAGCATCTCAAGCGCAGTTTGTGTGAGGGTGATGATGATTATCGATATAGTTTTAAATTTGCCCTAGAGCGATTGGCCCTTGGCATTGCTGTGCCTGTGCATGCAACATTTAATCAGGTGTTGAGTTATGCCAAAGTTCAACCGAGCGATTTCGAGTTGGTGGGTACACTCATTCAGATTTATCAGGATTTGAATGAGCGCCGTGATTGGCTTACTCTGCATGAGCAGGGGAAAGTCTATACCGTTGAATATTGGCTCCAAGTGCTGAGCAAAGATATTGTTGAATTTGAGCAGGTCGGTGTTGCTGCTCTAAAAGCTGTGCGGGAAATTGTTAAGAAACAAGAGCGAATGTTGACCCTCGCAAGTTATTACGCCGAGACAGAAACAGGAACTTTGCGCAAAATTACCTTGCCTCTGCCTTATATTATTGAAGAAATTCAACGGACATTAGAAAGCCAAAGTGCACAAGCTGAACCGACAGGGCAAATTACCTTTGCCCAAATTGGACACATTCGACCGTTACCTTATCGTTTAATGGTCATGCTAAATCTTGATGCAGGGCAATTTCCAAACCGCGATACCCATGTTCCATTTGATTTGATGGATGCACTGCGCCAGCAGTTAGGTGATCGCTCTCGACTTGAAGATGATCAAGGTGCTTTTTTAGATGCTTTATTATTAGCCCAAGAAAATTTATGGCTGTTTTATAACGGCTTTGATGTGAACGATGGCGAGGTGCGCGAACCTTCCAGTATTCTTCAAGAGTTCCGTGAACATCTTGCCTTGATTGTGAAAGCTGAAGATGGTGAACCTGAAAGTGTCGTTATTGAAGGAATTGAGATACCTTCACAGCTAAAACAACTCCATCACTTCCATGATTTACAGCCCTTTGACCCGAAAGGTTTTACTGTAGAGAAGCGTGTTATTCGTTATCAAGATCACTGGTTTAAGGTCGCTTCACAAATTCAGCAAGTCTCAGGAAACCGTCAGCCTTGGGCGAACACGACCTATCCGCTACAAATACCTGACACACTGGTTTTAGAAAGCCAGCAGTGGATACAGGATGTAACATTCCCTGCACGATTATATTTGAAAACTTTAGGGGTAGAAAACTTAGGAAGTGTCGGAGTGCTCGACCAAAATGAACCTTTATTATTAGATGGTTTAGGGCGCTATGCGATCCGACATTTTTTACAACAATCTGAACAGCAAGCACAACCTGAAGTATTAATTGATCAGTTGCCTGTCGGTAAAGTCAAATATAGCGCATGGCAACAAGGTGTTTTTGAGCAAGAATGTTTACTTGAACGCCTTCACCATTATGCACCAGCAGTGACACAAACAACTCAGCGTATTTGGCGAATTGCTAAACAGCTTCATATGAATATTACCGTTCCGAAGTCTGAAACTCGGGACTGGGTGAGTATGGAACCTTCAAGCGCTCGCGCAAAAAGACGTGCTAAAGTCTGGTTAGAATATCTGCTCTGGTTAGCTTATTTGAATGAGGGTAGTGCAGGAGCCGAAAAGCGCCGTATTGTGGTTTTTAGCGATCAAACTGTGATTTGTAGTGGGATTAGTTCTGAGCAAGCTCGGCAATATTTACAACCATGGTTTAAAATCTGGCGCCATGCACAGCAACAACCATTGGTTTTACCAGCAGCCTTATTATTAAAGCCATTAGAAAAAGCTAAAGCATATCAGTGGGAAACAACAAATCAGACAGAAAAAGCAAAACTGGATGAGAAGAGCTATGCTGAGCTGCTAAAATACTGGAATGAAACAGGGTCATTTACCACGATGGATATGACTCAAAATGAAGCTTGTAAGTTGCATCAAGACTGGAGCTTTATTTTACAAGAACAAGATGCGCAAGCTTTGCTTCAACATGCTTGTGATGAGTTTGCGTATGATTTGTATCATCCGGTTTTTCAATTTCAACATTCGGAGTAAGGCATGAACTCAAGAGTACAGGTGTCTTATCAACCTATTATTGATATTGAATTTAGTGGCTTGCACTTAATTGAAGCTTCGGCAGGGACAGGAAAAACCTATACCTTATCAAGTTTGATGGTCCGTATCTTTCTTGAAAAATACTTGCCTAGACAAGTCATTGCGACCACGTTTACCCGTGCTGCTGCTGCTGAGTTAAAAAGCCGTATTCGTGCACGTTTGGTTGAAACGTACCGTTATTTAGATGCCAAGCGTAGTTTTACAGAACAAGAATTACTTACGCAGGCAGAGCAAGAACCTGACTTATTACTCCAGCATATTCTAAAGCATTTTGCGACGCGTATTGCCTATGCGTGTGAACGTTTAAAATTGGTTATAGATCAGTTAGACGAGTTATTTGTCGGAACACTCGATAGCTTTAGCCAAAAACTATTACGTGAGTTTGCCTTTGAGAGTGGCAAAATTGAACGCGCTCAAATTACCGATGATGCTAAAACTTATAGTCGACAACTGATTCATGATGTTTTACGTGAATGGATACAGTCTCAACCTCAGACCGTGATTGATGCATTGTATCTGGCTGGTGAACTCAAGAGTGTCGATAGTTTTGTCAAACTTGTTGAAGACTCACTTAACTTTAGTTCTGCTCATTTTAAACTTCCCGAAAAACCAACCATTCAATTTGAAGAACTTACGCAGCTCAAACAATTAGCGACAGAAATTGATATCAGTCTTTTAGAAGCATATTACTTGCTTGATGGCGAGCACTATAAACATGTGAGCGGGACAGTATTTAGAAATGGGGCATTTAATAAACTATTTAGTGAATGTTTACCGCAGCTACTACAAGTTCTAAAGCAAAGCGACAGCATTTTGGTTTTTGATGGGTCATTAGCCGCACAACGAGAACTTGTTTTTAAGTTTTTAGGTCAACTTGCCGATCAAAAAGTTTTCAAGAAATGCCCTGCTGAAATTTCAGATGGTTTCTATCAACATCCTTGTATTCAACAGATTCAGCAGTTATTTGGTGTGTTAAAAAACTACGCCGAGCAGTTCGACCAGCTTCATATTTTTTTAAAGGCCTATTTATGTGTAGAGGTTAAAAAACGCTTACCTCAGGTTTTGCAAAATAAAGGTGAAACTACTTTTTCTCAGCAAATTCGTACACTTTCAGAAGCTTTAAAAGGTGAGCAGGGGCAACGTTTTGCTGTATTTGTTCAAGCGCGTTATCCCTTAATTTTGGTCGATGAATTTCAAGACACTAACCAAGATCAAGACGATATGCTGGCGAGCATTTGGCGTCATCCGGAGCGCTACCAAAAAGGCTGCATGATTATGGTGGGTGACCGTAAACAGGCGATTTACGGCTTCCGTGGTGGGGATATGCTCACCTTTTTAAATGCCTATAAAGATATTCAAGCCAAACATGGTCGTGAATATAAGTTAATTCATAACCATCGTTCTGTTGCTGATCTGGTTGATGTGGTCGACGCCTTATTTCAACGACAAATTGATTTTGGTGAAGAGGTTCAATATGACCCAATTCGAGCGGGCACTCGACCTCATCCTGTACTGATTGAGCAGAACAATCATAATCCTTACCCTTTGCGCTGGTTAATGCTCAAAGATAAAGAAACAGAGGCTCAGCAAGTTGCATGGAAGATTCGAGATCTACTTAACCAGTCACATGCTGGACAACTATATTTTCAAAAAGATACTCAGACTCAAACCTTAAACGAAGATGATATTGCGGTATTGTCTCGTAATCATGATGGCCTCGATAAAGTTCAATTTGAGCTAGAGCGTTTAGGAATTCGGGTTAACAGGCCATCAAAACGAAGTGTTTTCGATTGTACGATTGCTCAAGACGTGGGGGCTTTGCTGACCGCCATACTTCATCCTTACGATGAGGCAAAAGTGAAGCGAGCTTTGATTAGCCGTCTATTTGCCATGGATTTAAAACAACTCTTGCAACTTGAGCAGACAGCCGAAGGGTTAAGCCAGTTTATGACTGGTTTTGACACGATTAGAGAGTTGTGGTCCGCTCAAGGCTTTTTAGTGGCATGGCAACAATGTCTCATCCAGTTTGATATATGGCAAAATTTGGTTGCAGCTCAAAGTAAAGATAATGAACGGGTTGTGGTGAACTTGCGTCATTTAACTGAAATTCTGAGTCAGCACAGTGAAAAATACTCAGGTGCTCAGAACCTTTATCACTGGTATCTCAAACAGTTGCGTTCTCCTCTTGACCGTGATTGGGAGCTAGAACGTAAATTGTCGAGTGAAGCTGGTGTTCAGCTCATGACCATTCACCAGTCAAAAGGGCTGGAATTTAAGATTGTATTTTTACTAGGTGCAGACAAGCCCTTTCGAGAAAATAATAAAACACTCAATTTTTCGACCCAAGATATTGTCCAACTAGACTCAAACCAGACTTTGACTCAACGTGTCGTTGCGATTGCTGACAAGACTTATTTGAATGAAATAGAACTTAAGCAGCACGAAGAACGAGCGCTCGCTGAACAGAATCGACTTTGGTATGTCGCTTTAACGCGAGCAAGCCACCGCGTCTATGCACTTTTACAAGATCTTGATGGCAAGTCAGTATCAGGTCTCGCATTTTGGAAAAATAGGACTGAGCCTTTTCAACACCGTTGCTGTACGGATGAAATGGTTTTGGAGCAGATTCCACAGGCAATTCATTTAGCCAAACAAACAAGTATTATTGAAATACAAGCACAACGGTTTCCGGAACAACGTTTTTATTCGAGAGGTAAAACCAGTTTCAGTTACTTGGCACAGCATTTAAAACATAAGGCTGGCACAGATTTATTGGCGAGTCAGAGCAATGATGCGGTATTAGCAGAAGATGAGCTGGATTTGATCAACACTGCTGAAGAAATCAGTGCTCAGCCGATTGACTGGATAAAGAGTAACTTTCCGCGAGGAACGCTTGCCGGTAATTTCTTGCATGAAATCTTTGAGCATATCGATTTTCAATGTTCAGATGACTGGGTAAGTGAAATACGTCGTCGTTTTAAAAATGACTATAGTAGTCTTTGGCAAGATTTACTTAATAAATATAACGAGAGCTTCCCAGAGCAAGAAGATGCCGAGCATCTGCTTTACCAGTCAGTTGCAGAGTGGCTGAAAGATATTTTGCGAACACCGCTTTATCAAGGTTTCCGACTAAATCAGCTTCAACAAGAGCAGTATTTGTCAGAGTTTCCTTTTTATTTGGCGTTGTCAGATCGGGTTCTAGCGATGACACGTATTCAGCAGCTTTTCGCTGAGTATGGTTTGAATATGCCGGAATTACTTGAGGCTCGCTCAGCACGTTACCTCAACGGTTCTATCGATTTGGTTTATTTTGATGGGCAGCGTTACCACATTGCCGATTATAAAAGTAATTACTTAGGTGATGATCTTGTAGATTATCGTAGCGATAGCATTGCCCAAAGCATGTCTTTAGCAAGTTATTGGCTACAAGCAGGTCTATATCTCGTTGCATTACATCGCTATTTGCAAGTCAAAATGCAGGATTACCAAATTGAGCAACACTTAGGTGGGGCAACTTATCTTTATTTACGTGGTATGAATGGTGAAGCTGAGCAGGGCTATTATTACTGGCAGCCTAGCATTGAGTTTATTCTGCGTCTTGATGCCATTTTAGGGTATTTTGCTGAGGATAAAATTGCATGAAAAATGCTGATAAAGTATGTAATTTTAATATTAACAAATATTTGGCATGTGGATAAGCCTGTCTATAACCATGTGGACAAGCGTGTGGAAAACTAGGTGGATAAGTGTGTGGACAATCTAAACAGCCCTGAACAAGCCGATTTAAGCTGGTTAACAACGTGGAGTAACTTCTTAAATCAGGCTCCATTTACTGAACAATCGCAAGTGTCAGAAGCTACTTCTTACTTGCAGCAGCTTATTGAAGCGAGCTTACAAGGCGATAGTTGTATTGATATCAGTTTAGAGCAAATTGCAGCACTTGGTCAGCTTGCTATATCTGCCGATCAAGCAAACTTAAAAGTTGCGCCGTGCGTCTACGATGAGCAGGGGTTGGCATTATACCGATATTGGCACCTAGAGCAACGACTTGCAGAACAAATTTGTCGATTAAAGCAACAATTAATTCAACCTGTCTCTTGTGATGACTATTTAGACCTGCTTACCGATGCTCATCAACAGGCAGCTTTACAAATGGTTGCTCGGCAGAGCCTGAGTATTATTACGGGTGGGCCGGGTACAGGTAAGACTTATACGCTGGCACGTATCATTGCTGTACTTAGCCAAGCTATTCCACATATTCGTGTGGCGATGGCTGCTCCAACAGGTAAAGCAGCACAGCGAATGCAAGAGGCTTTACAGAACTCGTTTAATGACCCTAAATTGCTTGAGTCCGGATTAGTGAGTGAAGAGCTCAGAAATCAGGGAACACAAACGATTCACCGTTTGTTGGGGATGGGACATAGCCAGACACCACGGTTTAATCAAAAACAGCCTTTGCCTTATGACGTGATTGTCGTCGATGAAGCTTCCATGCTGGATTTAAATCTGGCTACTCTTTTATTTGAAGCTGTGCCTGAGTCTTGTCGAATTATTTTATTAGGAGATGCAAATCAGCTCGCTTCCGTTGATGTCGGGGCGGTTCTTGCAGATTTGCAGCAAATACAGGCGTTGGCTGATAACCGGGTACAATTACAAACCAGTCGTCGTTTTACTGAAGGTGCGTTGATTGGACAAGTGGCCAAATTTATTCAGGCACAAAGCTATAAACAAGACCATGTAGAGGTTTTGCAGCGGTTTGAAATTGATATTGTTCAGGTTTCAGAATTAAAGCCTATACTTTTACAAAGTGACATGCCTGATGTTGTTCAGCTTGAATATTTACCAGAAGGGGGGCTATTAGACCTAGATACCTATTATCAAAAGCTAATGCTCGGTTTCCAAGGATATGTACAGAGTCTAAAAAATTATTTAAAAGAAGAACGCTCGATTGAACAGGTCCAAAACGTAGTAAAAGCATTTGATGACTACCGGATTTTAACCGCGGTTCGTCATGGTCCGTTTGGATTGCAGCAGTTAAACCAATATGCGCAGCGTTGGTTGCAGCAGCAACTTTCAATAGTGACTCTTGGAGGATGGTATGTCGGTCGTCCTGTAATGATGACCTATAACGATTATCAGCTCAGTATTTCAAACGGGGATATTGGTTTGTGCTTTGAGCACAGGACTCAGCCACAGCAGTTTGAAGTATATTTTCCAAGTTTGAACAAATGGGTTGCTGCAAATCGATTACCTAAAAGTATTCAAAGTGCATTCGCTTTAACAATTCATAAATCGCAAGGGTCTGAATTTACACATACTGCTGTCGTTTTAGATCAGGCTGCCAAGAACTTATTAAGCCAAGAACTTATTTACACTGCGATTACACGAGCTAAGAAAGTAGTCAGTCTTTTGGTGCATCAAGAGGCTTTATTACAAGCATTTACAGTTCGTACTACACGAAAAAGCGGTTTAGTTCAAAAAGTTAATCGGTTAGTTCGTTAAGACAAACTTAATATTTTTACCCTTGTAAGAAAAAGCTTACATAGATTCGAGATATTTGCTGCTAGAGTACATCCCACGTTTTTGAGATTATAAACGCACAACGAGCTTGGCACGGAATGTCGGGCAAAATCGCACAATAATAATAACTTAAGTCGAGAGACTGCGAACTTACAATGAAGTAGGTGTATAAAGAGGAAACTTACAGCCGCTAAGCCTTGTAGTTTTGGGAGAGACTACAGGGCTTTTTTATATTCTACTTTTCACTATGTTTAAAAAAGCATTACAACATTTCGTTTTTAGCACTATCTTCACTCTGTTTTTGTCTAAAGATTTAAATCAATAATATCAATATATTTATCTATAATATGATTTCAAAACAGGCATTTTTCCTGTGAATTGTTAAGTTATATGTTATACAGAACTGTACGTTAAAGGTTAAAAATGGCTATTTACCAAATATTATACAGACCTGTACGTTTTCACTTACATGATGATAAGAAAAATACTACTTTTCTTCATAATTGGATATGTCACAATACATCACATAAGGAAATAGAAACAAAAACATCGGAAGTGAGTTAGAACAACAAGAAGGATGTGACTAGCATCTCACCAACGACAATAAAAACAGCAATAACACGATAAACAAAAACTACAGCGCAAAAAACCCAAGCAGAAATGCTTGGGTTTTTTATTTGTATTTGTTTCTACACTAAGTCAGTTTCATGAGAATCACTACCAAATAACGAACGGCGTTGATCTCTCGGTATACGTGGACATTGAGTTGAGATTTGATAGAGCACTTTAGCTAAAGCAGGTAGGTGAGTACCCACTACAGATTTACCAGTTGTTAATAGGGAAACACTGATATCTCTTTCAGGGTCAGCCCAGCATAAAATGTTGGAGAATCCTAAATGACCAAAAGCTTGCCCCGTCATTGGGCCAAAAAGACCTACAGGATTGCTACCTAACATTGGCCCCAGAGCATAGCGCATTGGAATTAGCAAAGTACGGTCAATGTTAACTCCTGTGGTTGGCAGTGTTGCTCTGAAAATTGTTTTCTCACTAAAGATTTGCTGACCGCCGTAGCTTCCACCACTTAAAAGCATTTCAAAGAAGCGGCCAGCTTGTTCTGCACTGGTATAGATGTTTCCAGCTGGGCAAATGGTGTCCATAAAACGACTATCGTTAGTCACATCAACTGCAAGTTGTAAACCGCCACCTAACACATGATTCAGATAGTGATCGGTACCAAGGCGAGGGTGCAGACCTGTTGCACAGTTTAAGGCGACTTCTGAACGGTATTCTGGTTTTAAGCCATAATTGAAATAAGGCATCCCCATTGGTTTTTCGATAGTTTGATGTACAAATTCACGTAAATCCTGCCCAGTCCCCCGTTCAATGACTTCTCCTAAAATATACCCTGCCGTAACAGCATGATAGGCAAGGTGATTGCCAGCAGGAGACACAGGTCGGGCAGCATATAAACGTTTTAAAATTTCGTCTTTATCAAATAATAAATCTGGTGTGACATCGCCATCAATATAAGGAATGCCACCACGATGTGCTAATAAATGAAAGATCGTTGCACGACGCTTACCGTTGACACCATATTCAGGAACATAATAGCTCACAGGATCAAGCAAATTGATTTCACCCTTTTCATCTAATAGATGAATCAACATGGCTGTGATCATCTTTGATGCTGAAAATAGGCAAACAGGTGTGTCAGGTGTTGCAATCAGGGCATTTTTTTGAAGTCCTGCCGGAGAGTTTCCTTGAGCATATCCAATGCTTCGATTCAGCAAAATTTTACCTTGTCTGCGTAAACAAAAGGTAATGAGTGGATAGTTTCCGGTTTTATATAGTGTTTCTATACTTTTCCAGATTTTTTGAATCTGGTGATCACTCATTCCACCCTGTTCAGCAGCAACTTCATCTTTTTGTCGAATGACTTGCTCAATATTGTCCGGTATTGGACAAGTGTTGGTTGAAAAAATTTTCACACGTCCCTCGCGCTTCTTTCTTTTTATTCGAGGCTAGTGTGCAGGGTTAAGGTCCTCATGTCAGTGTCTAAAATGACAAGTTACTGAAAACTATTTTGCAATCCACCTATAGATACCTTAAAATAGGCGACTTGCTGTAGTGATGCACGGCAGTCAGTTGCCTCAACTGATTCATATCGTTTACTTTTTTAAGCATCTCGGAGAAATCGAATGGCTTTAACTAATGCAGACCGCGCAGAGATCATTGCTAAATTTGCTCGCGCTGAAAATGACACTGGTTCACCAGAAGTACAAGTAGCTTTATTGACTGCTCAAATCAATGATTTACAAGGTCACTTCAAAGCTCACAAACACGACCACCACAGCCGTCGTGGTTTGATCCGTATGGTTAACCAACGTCGTAAATTGCTCGACTACTTAAATGGTAAAGACCACGGTCGTTACACTGCTTTGATCGGTGCTTTAGGTTTACGTCGTTAATTCGATTTTCACTTTGTTTTCGCTATTTCGCATGTCGCAATGCTTTATCGCTGAAAAGAGAGTTTCACTTAACGTTAGGTTAAGTGATTTTTAGAAGGGGCGCTTGTGCGCTCCTTCTTTGCGTTTAACTTATTTTAAATAATTGATCTAGTGTGATGGCTTCTAAGCTTTGTCATTTATCTACCAATCGGTGTAGTCTGAATGCCAAACCTTAGGGGTCTCACTAGAATAAAATTAGGAAAATACAATACATGTCAATGTTTAATATCGTTCGTAAAGAATTCCAATTCGGTCAACATCAAGTCGTTTTAGAAACGGGTCGCGTTGCACGTCAAGCAAACACAGTTTTAATCACTATGGGTGGCGTAACTGTTTTAGTTGCAGTTGTTGCTCAACCTAAAGCAAAAGCGGGTCAAGACTTCTTCCCGTTAACAGTGAACTATCAAGAAAAACAATATGCAGCTGGTCGTATCCCTGGTGGTTACGGTAAGCGTGAAGGTCGTGCTTCTGAAGCTGAAACTTTAATTTCACGTCTTATTGACCGTCCAATTCGTCCGTTGTTCCCAGAAGGTTACTTCAACGAAATCCAAGTAACAGCAACAGTTGTTTCTTCTGACAAAACTATGGATGCTGACATTGCAGCAATGCTTGGTACATCAGCAGCATTGTCTATTGCTGGTACTCCTTTCCGTGGTCCAATTGGTGGTGCACGCGTTGGTTTAATCAACGGTGAATATGTTCTTAACCCGAACTTCGAACAGTTGAAAGAAAGTGACCTTGACCTTGTGGTTGCAGGTACAGAATCTGCTGTATTGATGGTTGAATCTGAAGCGAAAGAACTTTCAGAAGACCAAATGCTTGGTGCTGTTCTTTTCGGTCATGACGAAATGCAAATCGCAATTCAAGCGATTAAAGAATTTGCTGCCGCTGCTGGTGCTGTTGAATCAACTTGGGTTGCTCCAACTAAAAACGAAGCTCTTCTTGAGCAATTAAAAGCAGCTTTCGAAGCGAAAATCTCTGAAGCATATACAATTGCGGTTAAACAAGATCGTTATGCAGCACTTGATGCACTTTATGCAGAAGCTGTAGCTCAGTTCGTTCCAGAAAATGACGAAACTGGTATTGCTGATGAAGTAAACGAATTATTCGAAGACCTTAAATACCGTACAGTACGTGACAACATCTTGTCAGGTAAGCCACGTATCGATGGCCGTGATACTAAAACTGTTCGTGCTATCGACGTTCAAGTTGGCGTATTAGATCGTGCACACGGTTCTGCATTGTTTACACGTGGTGAAACTCAGGCGTTAGTAACAACAACTTTGGGTAATACTCGTGATGCGTTAATGGTTGATACCCTTGCTGGTACTAAGACTGACAACTTCATGTTGCACTACAACTTCCCTGCATACTCTGTAGGTGAAACAGGCCGTGAATCTGGTCCTAAGCGTCGTGAAATTGGTCACGGTCGTTTAGCACGTCGTGGTGTTCAAGCAGTTCTTCCTGCGGCTGACCGCTTCCCGTATGTAATTCGTATTGTATCTGACATTACTGAATCAAACGGTTCATCTTCAATGGCTTCTGTATGTGGTGCTTCATTATCACTTATGGATGCAGGTGTTCCGCTTAAAGCACCAGTTGCGGGTATCGCAATGGGCTTGGTGAAAGAAGGCGAGCGTTTCGCAGTACTTTCTGACATCTTGGGTGATGAAGATCACTTAGGTGATATGGACTTTAAAGTAGCAGGTTCTGCAAACGGTATTACTGCACTTCAAATGGACATCAAGATTGAAGGTATTACTGAAGAAATTATGGAAGTTGCATTAAACCAAGCATTTGCTGGTCGTATGCACATCCTAAACGAAATGAATAAAGTCATTTCACGTGCGCGTGCTGAAATCAGTGCTCATGCACCGACGTTTGAAGTGATTAACATCAACCCAGACAAGATCCGTGATGTTATTGGTAAAGGCGGCGCAACTATTCGTCAAATTACTGAAGAAACTAAAGCTGCAATTGATATCGAAGACAATGGTACAGTTCGCGTATTTGGTGAAACTAAAGCTGCTGCTAAAGCTGCAATTGCTAAGATTCAAGCAATTACTGCTGAAGTTGAACCAGGTAAGATCTATGACGGTAAAGTAATTCGTATTGTAGAATTCGGTGCGTTTGTAAACATCATGCCGGGTACTGATGGTCTTCTTCACATTTCACAAATTTCAAATGAACGTATTGCGAACGTAACTGATGTTCTTAAAGAAGGTCAGGAAGTGAAAGTACAAGTTGCTGATGTTGATAATCGTGGTCGTATCAAATTGACTATGAAAGACATTGAACAAGCATAATTGTTCTGGTGACATGAAAAAGTCCGCTTGATGCGGACTTTTTTTATGGCATGATGCAAGTAATACAAAAACAGATCATTGTGGTATGCAGGTTTATTACTTTTATCGCCATCACGCTGACGGCTATGTCTTTTTAAGCCGTGAGCAGCATAATGAACACATTCTAGAGTTTTTCTGGATTGATAGTGTCAGAACGGATGTGGTGAACCATAACGAAGAATGGCAACAAAAGATTCAGCAGCTTTCAGACGTGGTTATCAATGAATTTCATATGCGAGATATTGCGAATATTGAGCATCCTTGTGCATTTGATACGCTTGAAGAATACGACCTGCTTATTTTTAGAAAGCTCGTTACACCTGATGATGAAATTAAAAATGGGGAATCCCATGAGAGTGTATTTGGTCTAGCAACCACGCCGATTAGCTTTATTTTTACCCCTAAAGTTCTGATTAGTGTTCGTGAGCAGGGCAATAAGTCGATTGAAAACTATATTCAACGTCTCGAAAATATTTTATGTAAAACTTTGGAAGAACAAAACAAAACCCGTAAGCTGCCTAATTCGCCTGTAGATTTATGTTTACGTCTGCTGAATAGCATGGTGGATGGCTACCTTGATATCCGTTCACCTTTAACTAGAAGGGTTGAGCATTGGCAACAACAATTGTTGCAAGGTAATCGTCGTTTTAAACAGTGGCATCAACTGTTTCATGAAAACATGGCCTTTCAGCAGGTTGAAAATTTATGCGAAGAGCAAATCGAAACCTTACAAGAGTTTCGAGATGAAATTGTAGAAAACTATCATCATGTTATTGGTGAGAAGACGCATAGTTCTCAAGATCTTTTATTAGTTCGTTTGAATGATTTAATGAGTCATGTCGAACGTATTCAAAAACATACTTTACGTTTACGTAGCGCCATTCAGTCGGCGATTGATTTGCACTTCTCAGCAATTGCCAACCAGACCAATGAGAATATGCGTATTCTTGCCATTATTACTGCTGTATTTGCACCGCTTACGCTTTTAACCGGTATTTATGGAATGAACTTTGAGTTTATTCCAGGGCTTAAATCACCGGTAGGTTTCTGGATTATGCTCGGAGTCATGCTGCTAAGTACTGTTTTGTTACTGTACTATTTTTATCGACAACATTTGGTGGGGCGCGGTGAAAAAAGTGTGATTGATTTACTGGCTCAACAGCATCGCCAAGATCGAATGAATTTGTTTTGGTTTCTGGAATATGAACCGATTAAGCAGACTTTGAAGGAAGTGGAAAAGATTACTCGGTTGAAATAATTCTTCAATTTTTATTGAATTTTTTCCAAATTTGCTTGAGCTAAGCGTCATCCACAACCTGAGCGAGAAAAAGCAAACATCGTTTGCTTCGAGCGCAAGACAAACGAAGTGCGTAGCTTGTGTTCAAATATAAATTTGATCTTAGTACGCACTTCAATATCTCTGGTTTTGGCCTTGCGTAGCTTCGCTACTCATGCCAAAACAAAAGTAACGTAATTGGCTGATGAAATAGATAGTGAGTGCCAGTAGGACTCCGTCGTCACTATCTAATCTAATGAAAATGCTTCAACTGTTTTCTAAGTTGTTGCACTTCATCAATCAAATCTAACATTACAGCAACTGCTGCCAAACTTGCGTCAAAGTCACGTTGTAGACGATACGCTTTACGTGCACGTGCGACATCTTCACCCATAAACTGGTGTGCCTCAGGTGTGTTCTCGACTGATAAAATATCATATTCAATGAGCTGAAGAATCCAGTCAGGACTTTGGCCACAAGCTTGGGCAAATTGTTGTAAATCAAATGTCGATTGTTCATCAACGACCTCTGCACTAAAGGTATGGCCGTCATATACAATTTCTCGATAGTGAATGGTTGTCATGATCTTGCTCCCTAATGAGATGAACGAGGTTCGAATGAAGCAAAGGCTTCTGCCAGTTGCTGATACGCTTCTTTTTCTTTTTCAGAATTTGCTGGGGGGAATACAATATTTAAAATTAAATAGAGATGGCCTGGCGTTTTATTTGGTATCCCTTTGTCTTTTAAGCGTAGCTGTTGTCCTTGTTTGGCATTTTTAGGTAAATTGACATGTAAGGATCCTGCTGGAGTTTTTACTTCAATACCTTGACCTAGTGCCGCTTCCCAAGGAGCTACATCTACGGTCAGATATACGTCACTGCCTTCAACATGAACACGGTCTGTATCTTTATACTGGATTTCAATATAAAGATCGCCGTTGGCACCGCCATTAATCCCGCTTTGGCCTTGTCCACTTAAGCGAATTTGTTGACCTTCTTTCATGCCTTTTGGTATTTTCACCTGCAAGGTTTTGCGTTGAACTTCAGGTTCGCCATAAGCGTTTATGGTTGGAATTTGCAAAGTAATTTGCTGTGTTGAACCATGATAGGCAATATCAAGATCAACCTCTATGCTGGCATGTTGATCTTCACCGTGATAACTACGTTGTTGTCTTTGATATTGTTGTTGCCCACCGCCAAAGCCTGCACCAAAGCGACCAAATAAATCTTCAAAACCACTAAAGTCTGCTTGTTCACCACCTGTAAAACCTTGGCGATAAAACTGTGCTCCATCAAAACCACCTTGTGCAGCACCCTGACCAAAGTTATTAAAACCTTGAGGATGATCTAACATTTGGTCATATTCGGCTTTTTTTTCTGCATTGCTTAATGTGTCGTAGGCAACATTAATGGCCTGCATCTTTTCCTCTGCATCTTTTTCTTTGCTGATGTCTGGATGATATTTGCGGGCTAATTTTCGATAAGCTTTTTTAATTTCATCAGCAGAGGCTTTGCGTGTAACCCCTAATTCTTCATAATAATTTTTTGCCATAATGTTTTATCACGATGGTGTTGTTTATTTCATTATGAAACGATTTTTAGAGTTTTCAATAAGCTAGATTGTATAAGAGTTGTTCTATTACGAAATCCAGCGGAACGTAAGGAGGTATAGCAAAATTAGACTATACCTCTAATAAGTTAGATAAAACTTTGATACAAGCCGTAAAGAGCAATCAGTAAAAGTAATAAACCGCAGAGGCCTAATATTTTTGGATATAAATGACTGTTAGAAAGGCGGCGGAAAAAGATATAAACCAAAGATAGGGTGAGGAAGTCTAAAACAATCCATGTCAGCGTAAGTAGGGTTAAACTTAAATTTAACTGAGGGGTAATAGAGACAAATTGCGGAAAGAAAGCCGAGAAAAAGATAATATCTTTTGGGTTTGAAATACCGACAAGAAAACCTTTTTTAAAGCCACCATTTTGTGCTGAAACTGTTTGTATCGCTTCTGGGTGAGGTGCCTGAATCACTTCTTTAAGAATACTCAACCCCAGATAGCCAATATATAGGCAGCCTAAAATACGAATGATATTGAGGTAACTATCATTAACACTCAGTACTCCTTTTAAAACCAGTACTGAAATAAAAATTAAAACAAGGGATGCTAGGTTTGTACCAAAAATGGTTTCCAGTGCTTTTTTATAGCCCCCTTTAAGTCCAGCGCTTGCAACTAAAATCATGACAGGGCCAGGGGTCGCAATCATGATAACTACGCTAAAAATAAAGAGAAAATAATCAAAATAATTCATGGTATTTAGGCATCTTATTTATTAGGCTATAAAGTAGCCTTATATTATCCTATTTGAATTAACATGTTGAAAATTATCATCAAAAAATGCAGGTAAATAAAAAAGGCGGTATAACCGCCTTTTTATAAAGTTAAAAGATTAACTTAAATGTTCACCAAATAACGCTAAAGCCTCTTCAGCGGTAAAGGTATATTGCGTATTACAGAACTGACAGTCCATACGAATCGGGTTCTGATGTTCTAGGGTTTCATGAACAGCGTCTACACCAATTTGAATCAGGGCATTTGCACAGCGTTCTTTTGAACATGTACAGCCAAATTTTAAAGCTTCAATTTCTGGTAAACGAACTTCTTCTTCGTTATATAAACGATACAGGATTTCATTTGCATCTAAATTGGTAAGCTCTTCAGCTTTTAATGTTTCGGTCAACATTGTCAAACGTGGCCATAAATCTTCATCGACCAAGTTTTGCTCTTCTTCATCATGACGTGGCAAGAGTTGAATCAGTAAACCGCCAGAACGCTTATCTGTACTTGCCAACACAATACGAGTTGGAATTTGTGCAGATAAATCGTAATACTGCATCAAGCAGCCTGCTAAATTTACTTGATCAAGCGGCACGATCCCTTGATAACGTTCGCCAAATTCCGGTTCAATATTAATAAATAAAACAGGATTAACTAGGGCGCCCAGAACTGTGCTGCTGTCTGTTGCTTCAACAAAGCGAGGATCAGTTTCATAGTCCGCTAAAGCACGAACCTCTCCTAAATGATTACATTCAGCCATCGCCCATTTGAAGGTGCCGCTAGCCTGGATTTGCAAGCTGATACGGCCTTTGATTTTTAGTGTACTTGCAAGTAATGCAGTCGCACTCAACATTTCACCTAGCAGAATTTTAACAGCAGGCATATAGTCACGTTGAGCTAAGATGGTTTGTAGGGCTTCTTCAAGATGAACTACTTCTCCACGTACTGGAAAGTTCTCTATATAAAAGCGTTGGCGTAAATCAGACATAATATTCTCCAGGGCCCTAAGCAGAGTATAACTATTTCGTTTTAATCAAGCTTAGGAAATGCAGCGAAGCCGCAAGCCGGACAGGGGGCAGATTTGTGCCCATTGTCCAATTATTTAGGCAATGTGAATAAGTCCTTAATATAGCCATTTTCTGAAATCTCAAGTTATTCTAGATGATCTCTTGTAATGTCGATGCGATTTGGTTGTAAATGACGCTTTAAATTAACATCATGTTTTGATGTAGCCTGTTGCTGCGCATCACTTTCAAACAAATGTTCAAGCTCGGCTAAGGCATTACGATGTGTTTCAAAGATCTTCTGTTCGTCTGTATAAATACTTTGCTGCTGTATAAGCAATTTCTCATCATAATCCCGAAAGATTTCGATATTGTTATAGGCTTGTTCATCAGAGATACCGAGTTCTCGCAAAGCGCGGTAAGCCATACCTAATGAAGATAGATACGTTTCACGCCAAATGTATTCAACACCTAAATCTCTTAAAAGATGGACATGGTGACGGTCGCGAGCACGAGCCAACAGCTTTAAGTTTGGATAATTTAATCTAAGATGGCGCGCGACATTCATAGAGTCTTCAACATCATCAATCGCTAAAATAAATACTTTAGCTTTTTCAATACCGGCAGAACGCAGTAAATCGGGCTGGGTTACATCGCCATAATAGAGTTTGCCGCCGTAGCGACGAACAAAGTCCACTTGATGAAGATTGTTGTCGATTGCAGTAAAGCCTAAATGTTGTAGGCGGGCAATACGCGCGATAATTTGTCCAAATCGACCAAAACCGGCAATGATAATCGGATTATCCTGCTGAGGAATTTCGTCATACTCAGGTGGACGTTCTTTATTAAACAGAGGAATGATCTGAGTTGCCATAATCCAGTAAATTACTGGTGTAAGTACCATCGACAACGTTACGATTAGAGTCACGGGTTCTAATATAGCTTGAGTTAAAACCTTCTCACTTTTTGCAAGACTCAAAATTACAAAAGCAAATTCTCCGCCTTGTGCCAAGCAAGTACCTAAAAGCAAGCTGTTATTCCAACTGTATTTTTTATAGCGGGCAATAGCGGTCAATATCAGCGTTTTGATGAGTAATAAACTGACTGCACCACCAATAATAAGCAAAGGCATTTCAATGAGCAGTGACAGCTGTGTGGTCATGCCAACGGTCATAAAGAATAAGCCAAGCAATAAACCTTTAAATGGTGCAATACTCGCTTCAACTTCGTGGCGAAATTCTGAATCTGCTAATAATACACCTGTGAGGAATGCACCTAATGTAGTGCTAATTCCTAAAGTGTCCATAAGCAAGACAACAGCAAGAATAATAAATAATCCTACTGCTGTAATAAGTTCAGTCGCTCCACTTTTGGCAACAAAGCGGAAGAATGGACGCATCACATAGCGACTAAACAGAAATAGACCAGTAAAGGTTGCAATGATAGCCGCAAAATAAGCTCCCCCATGATGAGTTGATTCTGTTCCTGCCAATAATGGAATAATGGCAAGTAAAGGAATAGCCGCTATATCTTGGAAAAGTAAAATGGAAAAAGACTGCTGACCATAAGTCGTATTGAGTTGCTGCTTTTCGGTCAGAAGTTGTAATACAAAAGCGGTGGAAGACAGCGCAAGGGCAAAACCAATGACAAAGCTGACAGAAAGCTGCTGTTGAAACAGTAATAGTACGATCAGCATAAGAATAGCCCCACTAATGAGGACTTGCAGACTTCCCATTACAAAAATAGAGTTACGCATTTCCCATAAACGTTGTGGGCGCAACTCTAAACCAATCAGGAACATTAATAAGATAACGCCAAATTCGGCAAGTTCCATAATCGCTTCAGGGTCATGTGCAATATTTAAAACACTAGGGCCCAGAAGTATTCCTGTAAATAAATAGCCTAAAACTGTTGCTATCCCTAGGCGTTTGCCAAGAGGGACTAAAATCAGAGAAGCTCCAAGAAAAATTGTTGCTTGCAGTAAGAATGACATTCATTGCCTCGAATGTATTAGTCTCTTTTAAGTGTAAAGCCAAAAAGGCTTCTTCACACTATGATATTCAAGCCATCTAATTAAATTCTTGCGGATCAACATCAATTGAGAGTCGAAGTTGATGCTGCCTTGATGCATGAACCAATTGTGACCACCATTGTCTTAAGTAAAAATGGAGGCGAGCACGGTCAGCAGATAAAATCACCATGTGGGCGCGGTAGCGTCCAGCTTTACGCTCCATAGGGGCTGGAATTGGCCCCCAAATATCAACAATTTCACCCGCAATTTGGCGTAAATGTTCTGCCGCTTCATTTAAAAATTGCAAGGTATAGTCACGATCTTTGGATTCCGCACGTATCAGTACTGCATAACGGTAAGGCGGCAGTAATGCGACTTTACGTTCCGCAAGAGTTTGTTTGGCAACCGCCCGATAATCTTTTTCGATGAGCGTGGTCAGTAAAGGGTGATCTGGTCTTAGGGTTTGTAAATAAACATGGCCTTTATGTTCACCACGGCCTGCACGACCCGCGACTTGTACAATTAACTGTGCAGTACGTTCTGGCGCACGAATGTCTACGCTGAGTAACCCAGCATCAATATCTAAAATAGCAACCAAAGTCACGTGTGGGAAATGGTGACCTTTTGCCAACATTTGAGTACCAAGCAAAATTGTTGGTTTGTTTTGATGAATCCGATCATAGATTTTTTGCCAGCTACCGACACGACTGGTGCTGTCACGGTCAACCCGAATCACATCATAGTCTGGAAATAGTTCTTGTAAGTGCTCTTCAACCTTAGCTGTTCCAGCACCTAGGGTTTTTAGGCTTTTTTGCTGACATTCAGGGCAGTGATCGGGTAAGCGATGAACAGTACCGCAGTGGTGGCAGTGTAAATAAGAATAAGGCTGAGTGTGCAACGTAAAATGTGCATCACAATGTGGACAATTTGCTTGCCACCCACAACTTTCACAGACCAGTACAGGTGCATAGCCACGACGGTTTAAAAAGATTAAAACCTGTTCTTTTCTTGCTAACGTATGCTTGATTTGCTCAATAAGAGGTTGGCTAATTCCATGTTGCTTTTTGACAATTTTAAGGTCAATCAAATGCATTTTAGGCAAAAGCGCATGGCCTGCACGTTGGTTAAGTTGCAGTGAAGTTAATTTACCAGTTTCGACCAAATAATAACTATCGATGCTCGGTGTTGCTGAACCTAAAATAACTGGACAGTTTTGTAAGTGACCTCGGTACAGTGCGACATCACGTGCATGGTAACGGAAACCTTCTTGCTGTTTATAAGAGAGGTCATGTTCTTCATCTAGAATGATTAAGCCCAAACGTGGCAGTGGCGTATAGATGGCTGAGCGGGTTCCTAAAATAATAGATGCTTTGCCAGTCTGAGCCTGTTGCCATGCTTGTAAGCGTTTGGAGTCATTTAAGCCTGAGTGCAATAGAGCAATATCACAGTTAAAACGAGACTTAAAACGAGAAATCGTTTGAGGGGTTAGACCAATTTCTGGGACTAATACCAGTACTTGCTTACCTTGCTTGAGCACTTCGTGCATGATGTGCAGATAAACTTCAGTTTTACCACTTCCTGTTAAACCATCTAACAAAAAAGCTTGGTATTGATGCTGTGCGTTTACGACGTGCTGAGTTGCTTTCTTTTGGTCTTCATTGAGTGTAAGTGGCATTTGTGCCAATTGAACAGGTGATGGGCTAAAGTCGTGCGGTTCAAGCGTACAGTCGACTAGTCCCTTCTTTTGAAGTGCTTTAAGCGTAGCCGTTTCTACACCACTTAAATTAAGAATATTCTCTGTAGTTCCGGCAGGGTGTAACTTTAAAATTTGATACGCATCTTGTTGTTTAACAGAGCGTTTAAGAAGTGCTTCAACATTATCACATGGTGTGATTTTCCAAAGATGGAACAAAACATCCATTGGTTTGCCTTGACGCAATAATGCAGGTAGGGCAGTTTGCATGACCTCACCAATTGGAAATTGGTAATACTGAGCTGACCATGTCAATAAACTTAAAACTTGTTCATCTAAAATTGGTTCTTCATCTAAAAGGTCAGAAATGGCTTTAAGCTGAAAGGTACCTGTAAATGATTCACTTGGATCAACTTTTTCAGTAATGATGCCAATCAGATTTTGGCGTCCAAATGAAATAGCGACGCGTGAGCCTACGTGAGCCCGTTCATATTGTGCTTGGGTGAGTGTATAGTCAAAAGTATCGTACAGATGCACAGGTACGGCTACACGCACACGATAAACAACTGAATCAGGCTTTGGCGTTATGGTCATAGAGGCTCATTTCGTCAATTTTAAAAAACGGCATAGCGTCGTGAAGAGGACTTGGGTATTCTACACAGGCTATAGAACGAATATGAATGATTGCGTAGCATAGATGCAACAGCAGCGACTATTATTTTTGGAAAATTAGAACATTACCATGCCTGCATATCAATTTACTGCCATTGATGCTTCAGGGAAGCAGCAAAAAGGGGTGCTTGAGGGAGACTCAGCGCGCCAGATTCGCCAACAATTACGTGATAAAGCATGGACTCCAATTAGCGTTGACCCTGTTGAACAAAAAGATAAACATCAGAGTCAGGGATTATTCCAAAAAAAGTTCAGCGCTTACGATTTGGCGCTCATGACTAGACAACTTTCGGTCTTGGTTGCCGCTGCTATTCCACTTGAAGAAGCTTTGCGCGCCGTGAGTAGGCAAAGTGAAAAAACACATGTGCAAAATCTTTTATTATCTGTGCGTTCTCGAGTCTTAGAAGGGCATTCACTCGCACAAGGTATGCAGCAGTCTGGACGTTTCCCTGACCTTTATATTGCAACGGTGGCTGCTGGCGAGCGTTCTGGGCATTTAGATCTCATTTTAGATCAGCTTTCGGATTACACCGAAAACCGCTTTGCCATGCAAAAGAAAGTTCAGGGCGCCATGATTTATCCAATTATTTTAATGCTAATGTCTTTTGGTATTGTGATGGGTTTAATGACTTATGTTGTGCCAGAGATTGTAAAAACTTTTGATCAAAATAAAGATGCTTTACCGTGGATTACAGTCGCTTTAATGAAAGCGAGTGATTTTATTCGCCACGCGTGGGTGTTTATTATTCTTTTTGCAGTGGTAGGTGTTATCGCATTCGTTCGGTTTTTAAAAACCACTGCTGGACATTATGCTTTTGATCGATTAACACTCAAATTGCCATTATTCGGTAAACTGTCACGTGGTATTAATGCTGCACGATTTGCCAGTACCTTATCTATTTTGACCCGTTCAGGTGTCCCTTTGGTCGATGCCTTAAAAATTGGTGCAGCAGTGACCAATAACTGGGTTATTCGCGACTCAATTGCTCATGCGGCTGAGCGAGTGACAGAGGGGGGTAACTTAGGTACGCAACTGGAGCGCAGTGGTTATTTCCCGCCAATGATGGTACAAATGATTCGAAGTGGAGAGGCATCAGGCGAGCTTGACAGGATGTTAGAACGAGCATCGACCATGCAAGACCGTGAGGTGACGACATTTATTTCAACCTTACTGGCATTACTTGAACCGCTTATGCTGGTTTTAATGGCAAGCATTGTACTGGTTATTGTAATCGCGGTTATGCTGCCAATCGTAAATATGAACAATATGATTTAATAACTTTGATATTAGAGATAATGATGAAAGTAAAAAATATTCAAAGCGAAACAGCGATGGAACAACATAGTGAATCTGCGGTTTCAAATCAGTTTGAGCCAACGTGCCATTCCGAGCATTGCTCTCTATCAGATGTTTGCTCCTCAAGCACAGCTTTCGGACTTGCGGCACGTTCGAGCGGTGCTCGAATGAAGCGTGCCTCAGGCTTTACCCTCATTGAAGTCATGGTCGTGATTGTAATTTTAGGTGTGTTAGCAGCTTTAATCGTACCAAATGTCATGGGGCGTAGTGAAAAAGCTAAAATTGATACGACTCAAATTGCATTAAAGGGTGTGGCGGGTGCTTTAGATCAGTACAAGCTAGATAATGGCCATTTCCCAACCATGCAAGAAGGTGGGTTAGATGCTTTGGTTAACCAGCCTGCTACAGCGAAAAACTGGATGCCAGGTGGTTATGTAAAAGGTGGTTATCCTAAAGACAGCTGGAAAAATGATATTCAATATGTCATTCCTGGGGCAGATGGTCGAGCTTTTGACTTGTACTCATTTGGAGCGGATGGCAAAGAAGGCGGTGAAGGTAATGATGCAGATATTTATTATCAACCTTAATTAAAATGTAATGGAGATTATCAATTCAGTTAAACAGTTAAAATGATAATACGAATTGATAATCTCTCTCAATCAGAAAAATATAATAACTAACTGAAAAATATAAATTAAAGTTAATATAAATATTTGAGATTTATAATAAGAATTATTCCCATATTTAATAGTTACAAGAAAGTTAAAATTTAGAGAAAAATAAGCTATATATTTAAATGAAAGCTTTGCATAATAAATAAAAAGCACTTTATTCAATTAAAAGGAGAGATTAAATGAAAGCATTTCTCATAGTAGATGAACTGACTCAGTTTCATTGGGTAATGCTCAAGTCTGTCCTATTGATTTTGGGTTTATTGCCGATTGCTGAAGTTTCATTAAAGTTATGGCTGAGTACAGAGGGAAGTAGCCAAATCATGATTGGTTTCTTTGCATTAAGTATTGTGAGTGCATGGTTAATGGTGAGCTTCTTTACTGCATTAAAAGCGAGCGTGTGGCAAGCTAAACAAATATCTACTCAATATGAGCAATTTCTTTTTAAAGCTTATCGTTATGTACCTATGGTCTTTTTATCGAGTTTAGTTGCATATTTATCTCTGCAATTATCAATCGCTTTTTAATAATATTTTAAAACCAAATTTTTAGATAAAACGTAGACTCAACATCTACGTTTTATTTTTTAACAGGACTTAAAAACAGGGTGTTTCTTCATTTGTACATATTATATGCTTCAAATCAGCAATTTAAGAAAATGAGAAATATGAAATGGAACAAATCGATTGGAATGATTTTTTAAAAGTAGAGCTTCGTGTTGGTAAAATTATTCAAGCTGAGGTTTTTGAAAAAGCGCGTAAACCTGCTTATATTTTGCATGTAGATTTTGGTGAAGAATTGGGTGTACGTAAATCGAGTGCGCAAATCACCAAGCTCTATCAACCACAAGATTTGGTGGGTAAATTAGTTGTTGCTGTAGTGAATTTCCCTAAAAAACAAATAGGGCCTATTCAGTCAGAATGTTTGGTGACAGGATTTCATAATGCAGATGGTGATGTCGCACTTTGTATCCCAGAGTTTGAAGTGCCTCTGGGTACAAAGTTATTATGATTTAGCGACGAGATTTAAAAGAAACATCAACTTTACGTGGACGGTAAACCCAACCTAAAATCAGCAGTAAGACCGCAAATCCTAAAATTGGATAATCACCTAAACGGTTATAAAGAGTTTGGCCTTGCATAGCAGGTAAATCACCTCTCAAGACGAACTCTTTATCGATTGGTGCTTGTTCAGTGATATGACCATTTTGATCAATAAACGCTGTTACACCTGTGTTGGTTGCACGAATAAACCAGCGGCCATTTTCTTTCGCGCGCATCTGCACCATTTGTAAATGTTGCCAAGGCCCAGCAGTACCCGTAAACCAAGCATCATTCGATACAGTCACCAAAAAGTCGCTATCTTCTGCATTACGTCTTGTCAGGTTGGGGTAAGCCACTTCATAACAAATTGCAGCAGCAAGCGCATGCCCTTTAATTAAAAGTGGTTTCTGATCACTCTCACCACGTGTAAAACCGCTCATGCTAATGTCATTTTGCATGGCTGGTAACACCCAAGAAAGCAAACCTGACAGCGGAATATATTCACCAAAAGGTACGAGACGTTGCTTTTTATAGAGGCCGCTTGAATCGCTACCAGAGGCCATAATACTGTTGTAATACAGCGGGCTACCAACTTGATGTGATTTTGCAACATCCCAGTAGGGAATTCCGGTTACCCATGCAGTATGGTTCTTTTTAGCTTGTGCATCCATTGCATCCAAAAACGGTTCAATATCGGTTTGGAAAAGCGGAATTGAAGACTCAGGCCATACAATCAGGTCACGGCCCCATTCAGATTGTGTCAGACCAGCATAAATTTCTAATGTTCTAACTTGGTATTCAGTCAGCCATTTTAAATCTTGTGGAATGTTACCTTGAATGAGCGAAACGCTAAGCGGCTTGGCATCTTTAGGTTTTACAAACTGTATATATGATGCTCCCCATGCACCCAAAACTAACAGAGCAGAAGGGATAACCCAGAAAATACGTTTGCGTAGAACTTCGACGAAAGCACACGCTAATACAATGACGACGAAGGAAATTGCATAAATACCAAATAGAGGTGCATAACCATCGAGTAAGCGTTCAGTAAAAGCGTAACCTACAAACAGCCATGGGAAACCTGTAAATACCCAAGTTTTTGCCCATTCGAAAACAATCCAAAGTGGGGCAAAAGTAAGTGGTGTTTCAGGGAAGAATCGTCGGTAAACCCATGTCTGAAATGCCGTAAATAGACCCATCACAAGGGCCATAATAGCAATCATACACACGCTTAGAAAAGCATTGGTATCGCCATATACATGGATGGAAGTATAGAGCCAGAAAGCACCTACAAACCATAAGCCAAAGCCATAGCTCCAACCAATAGCAAAGGCTTGTTTAGCTGAGCGCTTATGTAATGTTGCATAGAGTAGGGCTGGAGATAAAATTGCCAACCACCACCAATAATAAGGTGCCAGTGAAAAACTGAACACGGCACCTGAAAATAAAGCAATGAGTAAAGGAAAAATTAAAGGAAGCTGTTTTTGTTGTTGCGAAGAATCTAACAGCTTTTCAAAGTATGCTCTCATTGACGTACAGCTCGAATCAGATGAATAGTGCGGGCATCTGCTTCAACGATTGTAAATAACCAATTTCCAAGCTCAACAGTTTGACCTTGTAAATCACTTACCAGACCAATCTCTTGAAGCAATAAACCGCCGACAGTTTCTACTTCATCGTCAGAAAAATCAGCATCTAAAACAGTATTGAAATGTTCGATTGGTGTAAGTGCTTGCACCATCCATGCATTTGCTACCGTATGGTCATTGTCAGGAACAATGTACTGAGCATCTTCATCGACCGTGTCGTGCTCATCTTCAATTTCGCCAACGATCTCTTCAAGAATATCTTCAAGCGTAACAAGACCGGCTGTTGAACCATATTCATCAATCACAATCGCAATGTGAGTCTGAGTATGCTTTAACATGCGTAGGACCTGATCGGAACGTGCACTTTCAGGAACAAATAAAGGCTGGCGCATAAGAACTCGAATATCGACTTTGGTATTCGGTTCAGTTAGAAACGGCAACAAATCTTTTGCGAGCAAAATCCCGACAACATTGTCAGGTTGATCGGCAGAGAAGACTGGAAAGCGTGAGTGAGCAGACTCGACCAGTACATCAAGAATATCAAGTAATTGATCATCTTCTTGTAAACTGATCATTGCTGTTCGTGGCGTCATGACTTCACGAATTTTTGTGGCTGGAAGGTCAAGAACGCCTTCAAGCATAGCAACAGTATCTGGTTCTAAAAAGCGGCGTGAATTTTGGACTAATTTTAATAATTCATCACGGGTTTCTGGCGCTGTACCTAACCATTTTCGTAAGCCTCGCATTCCCCACGACGGACTTGGTTCCTCTTGCATGATCTTTCCTAAAGACTCAATGTATCAAATGAATACACAGATCATACCGAAGAAAAGATGCTTATGCATCTATAAAACAAGCTAAAAGACAAAACGTATATTGTTATGTAAAAGCCAGTTACAGTTAACAGCTCAGTAATTTGTTTATGCTAAAATGTGAAAATTCTATTTGTTCGAGTTTGTTATGTCAGAGCAACCCATTTCACCTACTGTACAACTCAATACGCGTGGTTTACGTTGTCCGGAACCTGTCATGATGTTGCATCAAGCCATCCGCAAATCTAAGTCTGGGGATGTGGTTGAAGTCTTCGCAACAGATAATTCGACCTCGTGGGATATTCCTAAGTTTTGTATGCATTTAGGCCATGAGTTGTTGTTACAAGAAGAACGCTTAGATGAAAATGGTCATAAAGAATTTCATTATTTAGTGAAGAAAGGTTAATAGGATAATAAGGCTTCTAATAAAGACGATTAGAAGCCATGAATAATTTAACTTTAATTTGAAATGATAATTTTTTACAAATAAGAATCGTTATATAATTTATAAAATTAAGCATATAAATGACGTATAAAAATGAATGATTATTTTGTGAAACGAAGCTTATTAATCTGTCTTTGGTTTTTCACTATTGCTGGTTTATTACATTTAGAGATCTCTTGGTTATCTGAAACTGTTGCTATCATTATTATATCTATTCTCATTATTTTAGGTTCAATTCTACTCGGTTATAGAAATACATCTTTTGCTCCTGAACCAAAGATAAAGATGAGTTTGATCTTGCATACAAGGTTTCTCGGGCTGATGTTAATTCTTGATTTATTATTTGGTAAATCGGTTTGGTACTACGATTTAGCGCGAAACTTTGGTTTTCTTGGCTTATTTTTATTAGGCACATTTATTTTCTATAAAAAGAATTTTAATTTAAACGTAGCAAAAATACCGCCTTTTCAATAAGCGGATACTAATAAAAAAGCCCCGAATAATCGGGGCTTTTTTATTACATATTAGGATATGAGCCGCGGCTAAAGCGGCGCAAGGAATTACATGTTAGGGTAATTCGGACCACCGCCGCCTTCAGGCGTTACCCATGTGATATTTTGAGATGGGTCTTTAATATCACAGGTCTTACAGTGAACACAGTTCGCTGCGTTAATCTGGAAGCGTTTAGAGCCATCATCATTTTCCATGATTTCGTAAACACCAGCTGGGCAGTAGCGCTGAGCAGGCTCATCCCATTTCGGTAAGTTCACATTCACTGGAATTGAAGGATCAGTAAGCTTCAAGTGAGCTGGCTGGTTTTCTTCATGTACAGTGTTTGAAATAAACACTGAAGATAAACGGTCAAATGTAAGTTTGCCATCTGGTTTTGGATAGTTTGGCTTAAAGCTTGTTGCATCAACAGTTTTCAATACAGCAAAGTCTTGCTTCAAGTCATGTAAAGTGAATGGCACTTTAAAGACATTCTGGTCGATAAAGTTAAATGCACCACCCATCCATTGACCAAATTTATGCATTGCTGGGCCAAAGTTACGAGAGTTATAAAGCTCTTCTTTTAACCAGCTGTTGTTAAATTTGTCAGTGTATGAAGTTAATTCTTTAACGAATAAATCTTCGCCTTCAGTAACACGTGCAATCGCAAGATCACCGCCTTTTTCTACACCCGCAGCAATCGCTTCAAATACAGCTTCACCACATAACATGCCTGATTTCATGGCAGTGTGTGAGCCTTTGATTTTTGCAAAGTTTAAGAAACCTGCATCATCACCAATCAAGCAACCGCCCGGGAAAGTTAATTTAGGAAGAGAGTTGAAACCGCCTTTCACTACCGCACGTGCGCCGTAAGAAATACGTTTACCACCTTCTAAATACTGTTTAATTAGTGGGTGAGTTTTCCAGCGCTGCATTTCCATAAATGGATACATGTGTGGATTTTCATAAGACAAGTCCACAATCATGCCCAAAGTCACTTGGTTGTTTTCAGCGTGGTATAACCACCAGCCACCTGAAGAAGCTGTTTCTGCTAAAGGCCAACCTGCACCGTGCATGACTAAGCCCGGTTTATGTTTTGCTGGGTCAATTTCCCAAAGCTCTTTAATCCCGATACCGTAGTGCTGAGGATCAGCATTTTTATCAAGGTTGTATTTCGCAATTAAGCGTTTACCTAAGTGACCACGGCAACCTTCAGCGAAGAGGGTATATTTAGCATGAAGCTCATAGCCTGGAGTAAAGTTATGCGTTGGTTCTCCATCTTTACCAATACCCATGTCGCCTGTTTGAATACCTTTTACAGTACCGTCTTCATGATAAAGCACTTCAGATGCAGCAAAGCCAGGGAAGATAGAAACTTCTAACTCTTCAGCTTTTTGACCTAACCAGCGAACCACATTACCTAAAGAGATCACATAGTTACCGTCGTTGTGCATGGTTTTAGGAACCATCCAATGAGGAACTTCTTTAGAAGTGGTGTCTGAAAGTAAGAAGAATGTTTTGTCTTCAGTTACAGGGACATTAAGAGGCGCGCCTTCATCTTTCCAGTTCGGGAAAAGTTCATTGATGGCACGTGGCTCAAGCACAGCACCAGACAAGATATGCGCACCTACTTCAGAGCCTTTTTCAACTACACAAACAGAAAGATCGGGTAAGTTTTTTTCAATCGCTAATTGACGGATCTTAATCGCAGCAGATAGACCTGCAGGTCCTGCACCTACGATGACAACGTCAAACTCCATCGATTCACGTTCGATGTGTTCCATGTAGGACTCCTCAATACTTAAAGGTGGCAACCGTCATATTCAGATAATTCGGTGCTGCCGTGAGTGTTTTAATCCATAGGCGCAAATATGCTATTGTGCCTTTTATCGTTTGGGCTAGTATAGTTTTAAACCATGATCTAGCCAATTGGCTGAGTCGTAACATTTTTTCGTCAGCAAGGCATAAACTATGGTAAATCAAAATAATTCACCATCGGATATGGGAAAAATACCGTTATCTGATGATAAAAACTTAATGAACATTGCACAATACTTAAAAGGTGTACAGCAAAGTCACAAAAGGTCAATTCCACCTTTAGAGCAGTGGCATCCAAAGCATTGCGGCAAAATGGATTTGACGGTGAAATCCAATGGAGAATGGTGGCACGAAGGTCAATTAATCAAGCGCCAAGCTCTATTAGATCTGTTTACCAAAGTCCTATGGAAAGAAGAAGGCAAATTCTACCTGAAAACCCCTGTAGAACAAATTGAAATCGAAGTTGAAGATGAACCTTTATTAGTCAATCAGGCAGATCAGGTCGCAATTTCAGGTGAGCAGTTTTTACAACTGACCACCACTAACCAAGATGTAATTTTGGTTGATGCAGAACATCCTATTTTTATGCGTGAATATGCAGGAGAGTTGCGTCCTTATGTGCATGTCCGTTTTGGGATTAATGCACTGATTCAACGTCAAGCTTTCTATCATTTGGTGAACTATGGGACACTAATTGAAAACGATAAAGGTGAAACCATTTTAGAGCTAAAAAGTGGTAATTTGCTCTTGCAATTAGGCACTTGAGGTTTAAGCTTTAGGGAGTGAAATTTTCTGACACTTCAGTACAGCTATGACCGCCATACAACCTTTATTTTCCGAGCTAGAACCTATGCCTAAAGCATCAGCAGATGCCCCAATTGGTATTTTTGATTCGGGAATTGGAGGGATGTCAGTTGCAGCAGAAATTGCCAAATATTTACCAAATGAACGTATTGTGTATTATGCCGATACTGCCTACGTTCCTTATGGTCCTCGCTCTGATCAAGAAATTAGAGAACTCACGGCTCGTGCTGTTGATTGGCTCTATCGTCAAGGTTGTAAAATTGCAGTCGTAGCCTGCAATACGGCTTCCGCATTTAGCCTTGATCATTTGCGTGAGCATTATGGAGAACACTTTCCAATTGTTGGATTGGTACCGGCCCTAAAACCTGCCGTATTACAGACTCGTTCTAAAGTAGTTGCAGTATTGGCGACACCGGCTACTTTTCGTGGCCAACTCATTAAAGATGTTGTCGAAAAGTTTGCTGTTCCGGCGGGCGTTAAAGTGATGACTTTAACCAGCCTTGAACTTGTTCCTTGTGTCGAGGCAGGTCAGCAAATGGGTGAGACATGTTTAAAGGCATTAAAAGAAGTTTTACAGCCTGCTGCTGAGCAAGGTGCCGACTATTTAGTGCTCGGTTGCACGCATTATCCTTTCTTAAATCAAGCAATCCATCATCTTTTTGATAACCAATTCACACTGGTTGATTCTGGATTGGCAGTTGCCCGACAAACAGCCCGTATTTTAATAAAAAATGAGTTATTATGTGACCAAATAGGTCAGAATGTTGCACGTATTGAATGTTATGTCAGCGGTAATAATGCTGAGGCACTGCAACCTGTTTTACAACATATGATTCCACAAGAGTTAACTTGGACACTTCATAATCTGAACTGATCTTTTTGCATCATTTAGAAAGTAGTGTTTTTTTAGATTTATTATTTTATTTGGGGCGGTTCATGATCTTGGCTGGTATTAAGTCACGGACAGATCATGGGGCGAAAGGGTATTATTATGCTCGATACACGCTATCAGATTTTTATTTCAACATCTGGCCGCGACATGCAGCCAGAGCGGATGATTCTGTCTCAAACCTTGGTAGGGATGGGTTTCTTTGCTTGGGGATTAGAACATCGAACACCCCTCACCACTACACTTGCACGTCGACAAATTGATGAATGTGATTATGTAATCCTACTTTTAGGCAGCCAGTATGGAGAGCAGTCGATTTCTGGTGTGAGTTATTTATCTTTAGAGTATGAATATGCGTTAAGTCAGGCTAAACCTATTATTGTGTTCATGCATGAGCAGCCCGAAAGTCGTGAAATACGTTTACAAGAAACACATCCACAGCTTAAAGATAAATTTCTCGCATTTAGAAAAAAGTTACTACTTGATGTAAATCATATTTTTTACTTTAAAACTCCACGTGAACTAGAGCTGGCTGTCCGTTTAAATATGCCTTTAATGGTTGAACAGCATATAGGACAAGGTTGGGTTCCTGCTCATCAGGCTCATCACTTAGAAGATGAAATTAAGTTATTAAAAAGTAAAATTTTACAGTTAGAACAACAATTAGCAGAATCATCAGCTCAAGTAAACGAAGTTGCTCCCCAAGACGTTTTTGCATTTGAATATCAAATTCAAGCATTTCAGGATGGGAATTTTAAAGAGCTTAAACGACAACGACAAATGACTTGGTCGCAGTTGTTAAGCATATTGGCAAAGCAGTTTGAAACAGCGACACCAGAAGAGAATTTTGGGACATGTTTAAATGAATATTTGAATCAGGCTGGCCTAGAAGATGCTCGTCAGGAGTTACCTCGTGCTCATGCTGTTGCCTGCGCTCAGATTAACCATAAGGCATTATTTCGGATTAAAAAGCAAATGCAGTCACAGGGCTGGATTCTTCCAATTCAGACTGAACAATCCTATAGCTTATGGAAAGTCACAGCTAAAGCTCAAAAGTTATTACTTAGCTATAAATGGAATCATCGGGGCATTCGATTAAAAGCTTAGAGCGATTCAATTTATATATGACAATAAAAGCTGTTACATTAGTGACATAAGATGAATTGAAAGGCATTTACACATGTCGTTTGAACAAAAACCGAAAGTCACAGTCATTTTAGCGAATTTAGGTACACCGGATGAGGCCACTGTTCCTGCGGTTCGCCGTTTTCTAAAGCAGTTTTTATCTGATTCACGTGTAATTGAAATACCGAAATTCATTTGGTGGATTATTTTAAATCTGTTTGTTTTACCTTTTCGCCCAAAAAGGGTAGCACATGCTTATGCTTCGGTATGGTCAAAAGATTCGCCGATGCGTGAAATTGTGTTTGAGCAAACTCAACGTATTGAGGCTTATTTGCAGCGAGAAAATAATCAGTTTGATTTAACCGTGATACCGGCGATGACCTACGGTAATCCGGGTATTGACGCAGTTTTAGAAAAATTGGCGACTAACCCGCAAGAGCATGTCATTTTATTGCCTTTATTTCCTCAATATTCCGCAACGTCTACAGCGCCGTTATATGATGCATTTGCCAAGTGGATTCCAGCTCAGCGGAACTTGCCGGGTTTAACGATTATTAAAGACTACTATCAGCATCCAATGTTTATTCAGGCATTGGCAGAAAGTGTTTTAGCTTATCAAGAGCAACATGGTAAGCCTGAAAAACTGTTGATGTCATTTCATGGTATTCCACAGCCTTATGCAGACAAAGGCGACCCGTATGCAGACCGTTGTCGCATCACAGCAAAGTTAGTAGCTGAAGCCTTACATTTGAAAGATGATGAATGGGCGATTAGCTTTCAGTCACGTTTTGGAAAACAAGAGTGGGTTAAACCATATACAGACCAACTTTTACAAGATTGGGCGAAGCAAGGCGTTAAGTCAGTACAGGTATTAAGTCCAGCTTTTTCTGCTGATTGCTTGGAAACACTTGAAGAGTTAGCTATACAAAATGCTGAGTTGTTTCAAGAGTCGGGTGGCGGAAGCTATTCTTACATTCCTGCTTTAAATAGTGATCAGGCTCATATTGATTTGCTTGCAGGGTTAGTTCAGGCTAATCTTGATGCCCTTACTTATACCTTAGCCCACCGTTAATTGCGTTTTAGCCAGAGGTTCTTATGCTGCAAGTCAAAATTGTTCCAGTTACTGCATTTGCTCAAAACTGTTCCCTTGTTTGGGACAGTGAAACGAAAGAAGCAGTTTTGATTGATGCGGGTGGTGATGCTGCTGTTTTGAAAAAAGAAGTTGAAGCCTTAGGTCTAAAAGTGAAGGCTCTGTGGCTAACTCATGGGCATTTAGATCATGCAGGAGCAGTAGGCGAGCTTGCCAAAGAATGGAGCGTTCCTGTTATTGGTCCACACAAAGAAGATCAGTTCTGGCTAGACATGATTCAGGAAGTATCAGCACGTTATGGCTTTCCAATTCCACAACCTGTCAAAGTCGATCAATGGCTTGAAGGTGGTGAAGTACTAAAACTGGGCGAAGATGAATTTGAAGTACGCTTTGCACCGGGGCATACGCCAGGTCATGTGGTTTTCTATAATAAAAACCATGGCTTACTTTGGACAGGCGATGTTCTGTTTAAAGGTTCGATTGGGCGAACAGACTTCCCACGTGGAAACCATGATCAGTTGATTGAATCGATTAAACGAGAGTGTTTTAGTTTGCCAGATGATACTCAGTTTATTTCGGGACATGGTCCGATGAGTACCATTGGCTATGAAAAACAATTTAACCCGTTTGTCGCGGGTAAAGCAGGTTAATCCTCGTAATCATCTTCATTTTGACTACCCTTGTTATGCTGAGGCGCATCTTGGGTAGGCAGTCTATACTCATCATTTGCCCAAGCACCTAAATCAATTAATTTACAGCGTTCAGAGCAAAATGGACGAAATTCATTACCTTCCCAAACACTTGGTTCACCACAACGTGGGCAGGGGAATGTACGTGGCATAAAGCGATATCCTCAAAGTGAAGAGAAATAGATTAGGCAAAAGTCAGGTGACTTGTTAGACTTATGCCGATTTTTATTTAGTTTGATGTGATTATGCAGATTCGTCAATTTCAAGCACAACGTATGCAAGCGCCTCGCGATTTTACCCCAATTGAAAATACCCCGATTTGTGTAGAAATTGGAGCGGGCAAGGGTAAACATGCTTTGCTTTTTAGCGGGCAACAGCCGCAGCACACATTGTATGCAATTGAACGAACCCGAGAAAAATTCTTGGCAATGCAAAAACAGCATGGTCTGGAACCAAGAGATAATTTAATTCCTGTACATGCAGATGCTTTACCGTGGGTGGTACATGCACTACATCCTGCTCAAGTTGAACATTTCTTTATTCTCTATCCAAACCCAGAACCCCATAATCCAGCACAGCGCTGGTTGAATATGCCATTTTTTGAGTTCTTAATCTCTCGTCTGCAAACAGGTGGAACCATTACTTTGGCAAGTAATATTCCTGAATATATTGAAGAAGCTGAACAACAATTAATTAATGTCTGGAAGCTGCCTTACCAAAAAGAAAAAATTGCTCAAACATCTGCACGTACTCATTTTGAAATTAAGTATTTGGAACGTGGAGAACTTTGCCAACAGCTTGTGATCACTAAACCTGAAGGTTACAGCACACGTTTTGATGGGTTTACCCCATTACAAGGTCAAGTGCATGGCGAATAAGCGGGTTGCCATTATTGGTGCGGGGCCGGCTGGTTTAATGGCAGCTGAGGGACTGAGCCAATATGCTTATGAGATTGATGTATACGAGCAAAAGCCTTCAGCTGCACGTAAGTTTCTGATGGCAGGTAAAACGGGGTTAAACATCTCGCATGCTGAACCATTAGCGCAGTTTATTGAGCGCTATGACCATGCAGAATGGCTCAAACCGTGGGTTGAAAAGTGGGATGCAGTCTGGATTCAAAACTGGATGGAAAATCTGGGAATTGAATCTTATGTGGGTACTTCAGGTCGTATTTTTCCTGTCGAAATGAAAGCGGCACCTCTATTACGTGCTTGGCTAAAACGTTTGGCAGAACAGCATGTTAAATTCTTTTATCGTCATCGTTGTATTAATTTGCAAGGCACAACGGTAACTTTAGAAAACCAAAATAATCAAAGCACTGAAACCTTTACCCAGCAATACGATGCAGTAGTATTGGCTTGTGGGGCTGTGTCTTGGTCACAATTAGGTAGTGATGGTGCTTGGCAGCAATGGATGGATCAATCCAATATTGAACCTTTCCAGCCAAGTAATGCAGGTGTACTTCACACTTGGTCAGCTTTTATGGAAAGCTGTTTTGGTGAACCTTTAAAACGTATCAATGCATGGGTTGATCCTAGCCAGATTACTCATGGCGATATTGTGATTACTCACTATGGTTTAGAAAGTGGTGTTATTTATAAACTTGGACGTGCCTTAAGAGAACAACAAAAACAAGGGCAAAGCTTAAATTTGTTTTTAGATTTATTGCCTGATGTAGAGTTCTCACAGTTAATTAAAAAATTGCAGGCTGGTAAAAAACAATCGCTCACTAATATCTGGCGTAAAGCAGGCTTAGACACGGCCAAAATTAACTTAATTCGAGAAGTTGTTGATAAAGCACTATGGAACCAACCAGAGGCTATGGCTCAGCGCATCAAAGCGCTTCAAATTAAGCTAGAGGGGTTTAGACCCATTGAAGAAGCGATTAGCTGTGCTGGTGGTGTTAAGCAGAATGCATTAAGTCAAAGCTTAGAGCTTACACAAACCTCAGGTGTTTTTTGCTGTGGTGAAATGCTCGATTGGGATGCTCCTACGGGTGGATATTTACTTACAGCATGCTTTGCTACAGGGCGAGCGGCTGGTGAAGGGGTGCATTCATTCTTAGAGAAATAACAGGATAATTTGGTGCTATGTTTGATATGTGAAAAGTGTTATTTTTGAGCGATCAATAATAATAGGATTTACGAGAACATGTCTCAAGCATCATCAGTTTATCAAGGAAGTTGTTTATGTCAGGGTATTCGCTATGAAATTAAAGGCGATATCGGAGATATTATTCAATGTCACTGTCAACGCTGCCGAAAAGCCAATGGAACAGCATTTGCAACGAACGCTCCTGTTAAAAGTACAGATTTTAAAATTACCCAAGGTGAAGACCTTGTCAAAAAATTTGCTGTGAACGGGGTATATCGTTGGTTTTGTAGCGAATGTGGTTCACCGCTTATTAGCTCGCGTGATGCTCAGCCTGAATTATATCGCTTAAGAATTGGGACACTTGATACACCACTAGACAAAAAGCCGACAATGCATATATTTGCTGCTTCTAAGGCTGAATGGGAAAGTATTTGTGACAATTTACCGCAATACGATGAACGTCCATGATTTTAAAAAGTATGTTTAAATCAAATTCAAGATGATCTAATATACTTAAAACAGGGAGATGGCATTCTTCCCTTGAAAAACCGCCGTATTGGCTAATGATGCCTACGTTACCCTCATGTATTTATATCGCTGGGTACGTAGGTTATTGCGTACTCTGCTTATTTTTGGAGTACGCTGTGTCATATTTCCCTTCATTATTTTTTGCTCTTTTAGCGTCTATCTAAAGGGGTGGTCCTATGTATTACTCTCTACTTTCAATTGCTTTAGGCTCAGTTCTAGGGGCATGGTTGCGTTGGTTTTTAGGTTTAAAACTTAACCCGATTTACCCGCAAATTCCACTGGGTACCGTCACTGTTAATTTGGTCGGTGGTTTTATTATTGGTTTTGCAGTTGCCTATTTTGCTCAAAGTGATTTAAGTCCGAACTATAAGCTTTTTGTGATTACTGGTTTTTGTGGTGCTTTAACTACCTTTTCAACGTTCTCGATTGAGATCGTCACTTTATTACAAAGTGGTAAGTTGGGTATGGCGATATTGGGGATTTCCATCCATTTAATTGGATCATTAATTTTTACGTGTTTGGGGTTAGCGACTTATCATTGGGTAGCGGGGCATTGAGTTTTTATATTTAAGAATTGACCATGATTTCAAGTTGTGAGAGCTCATCGAAGTTGAGTGTTGGGTAGGATTTTCACGACGGAGTCTTATCGTTGAGTTATCTAATGGAAGCAGCTAATTAAGTTACTTTGGTTTTGCCCAAAGTAACCAAAGGCATCTGTCATTCGCAGAACCTGTTCACTGAATCCATTTATCTTATGCTTTGCAAAAACGATCTTTTATTGACACCACGCAGGCTGCGAATGACGTTATCGCGTATCGAATGTAAGGGGCTAATAAAATAATTAAGAAAAATAAGGCATTTACTATCGTGACAGACGGCATGGATGCCGTCGTTTCGCTGTGCTACATGGATGTAGCATCAGCGCAACAAAGGATTTTTGTTACTTTTCATCCTTGAAAAGTAAGCTTAGCCTATACAATCCATCATTTGGATATCACTTCCATTTAAGGCAATGCTCATAATAAAAATTAAGTCGTTTCTATTATTTATTTAAATCTATTACTTTTCAGTTAAAGCTTGACCTTCAAACTTCACACCATCCCAACCATTTTGCATAAACTGACGAATATTTGGGTGGTCAGTTCCCTCTGGGGTAGCTAATACAGATGCGTAGTGCTCTGCAAATAAACTTAAAGTTTGTGCTTGGTCTAACCCTTGTAACTTGGCAAAAGAGAAAACTTTTGCACTGCCTTGATTTTCAGTAGCAGCGTTATGCTGTGCACCATTTTGAAAAGCCGTTGGAGTATGTTGGTAACGTGCTTCAATATGAGCTAAAACGTCTGAAAATTTTGCTGTGCCTGCTTGTAATTGGGCAAGTAACTCTTGTGCCATAATCTTAAACTTCCTATCAAATGGGGCTTAAGCATAGCATTGAATACATGCTTTGAAAGCTTGGCAATTATAAAAATTGAGGAGTTATTGAAAAAAATCAGAAGTGTTTTTAGACAACTTGTGGATAAGTTTTCTTTTATACACAGTTTATAAATGATGAAAAATACACATAAAAAAAGAAGCCTAAGTGGAGGAGATAGTCTCAGGCTTCCAATGATTTAAGTGTATTGGTCAAATCTTAACGCAAGATTAACTCTTACGAGTAAAGCGAGCGAAACGTTTATTGAAGCTTGCTACACGGCCTTCGTTACTTGCTTGACGTACTTCACCTGTGTAGAAAGGGTGTGATGCACTTGAAATATCAAGAGTGACATAAGGGTAGACTTTCCCTTGATACTCTTTGGTTTGTTTAGACTGAAGAGTACTACCAATTAAGAAGTACACGTCTGCATTGGTGTCATGAAATAACACTTGTTGATAAGCAGGATGAATATCTTTACGCATGAGAGATTGTCCTAAATTATTTTTGATTAAAGAAATGTTATAACATAACAATTAAAAAGTCAATGTAACCCATAAAAGGCTACACTGATCAGTAAATTAAGTTAGTTAGAAGGTGGAACAAGCTCTTCAAATAGATCGTTTAGATTGTCATGAACTTTTAAGTGAATCAGGTTCCAGTAATGTCCTGAAATGGTTCTGTTGACCATTAAAGTATCTGGTGATGGTTTAAAGACATCCCAATACTTCAAAGATTTTTTCACAAGTAACATGCCATCATGATGTGATGAGTTCTCTGCAAAATTATAAGTGGTGGTAAGCGGACGTAACAATACTTCAATCCAGAGTTTATATAGATCACTCGGGAATTTGCCTTTTTCAGCAAGTGAATGTAGTTCAAATAATTCTGTTTCGATCAAATCGATATTTTCATGGCGAGCTGCATTTACTAAGCGTTTAAAGTGCTGCACGATTTCATTTGAAAGCGTTTTAACACTGCCATAGTCATAAATAATGACACTGCCATCTTGGCGGAAAGCAAAGTTACCCGGATGAGGGTCACAGTGAAAACGTTTTAAAAAGAACATTTCCTGACCTAAAGCACGAATCAAGCGGCGTCCAATGGTATTTCGAATTTCGATAGGCCAAGCGCTGGCAGTTTCAATGCTGTCACCTTGTTCGAGACTCAAGGTTAAAATACGTCTTGAAGAGTAATCTTTATAAACAGTCGGGATGATAATTTTGTCATCTAATTGGCTATGAAATGTTTTGAAAACTTCAAGGTTTTGAGCCTCGATTTCATAGTTAAGCTCTGCTGACAGACTATCTTGAATCTCTGCAAAAAGCTGATCTTGTAGCTTTTTATCAATTTTAAGCACACCCATTAAACGAAGTGCCAAACGTACTTGTTTTAAGTCACTTTCACAGGCTTCATCAACACCCGGATATTGCACTTTAACAACAACTTGCTCGCCACTTGGCAAGACAGCTTTGTGAACTTGTCCAATTGAAGCAGCTGCAAAAGGTTCTTGATCAAAAGATTTAAAGGCAACATTCAGCGGCTTTCCAAGCTCACGTTCAACTTGTTGTTGAATAGCAGCAAAGGGCATAGGTGGAGCTTGGCGCTGTAACTTAGAAATTGCTTTAGCGACCTCGGGTGGGAAAATATCTTTATATTGTGATGCAATTTGGCCGACCTTCATGACGGCACCTTTCATTTCGCCTAAGGTGTCGGCAATTTGCAAACCAATATCCTGAAATAACTTGGTTTTTGAAGCCAGCTTTTGTTCTTCATCTGCGGTCAAGTTTCGAATCGAGTTAGAAACGGTTTTCGTTGCAATGCTCGCGGTCATTCCTGCAAGTTTCATAAATCGTTTGCCGGGTGAACTTGCATTCTTTGCCATATCTTCGATACCTCATTGACTACAACATAATATTGCCTAGTTTTGATCATAGGTGACAAAGCTTAAAAAGCCTATATGAAATTGTTTATCTCATGTAAGAAATTTTTCGAAAAACAAAATGTTATTTTTATAGTAAAAAATATGAAAAGCTTGTGAAAATCCATTTCATAAACAAAGCTTTAATATCTATAAAGTGCCTGTTTTTTTGGTGGTAATGTGAATGACAGGTTAAATAAAAATAGAGATAACAAAAGTTATGACAAGTTTAAGTTCGGCCCATGGGCGGTCTCAGGCGGTTCCTTTATCTGTGTTTGAGCAGTCAAAAGATGCGCATATTATTCGTTCTGATGAAGAGGCAATTGAGCTTGCCAAACAACTTGCTCAAGAGTTTGCACAAGAAGCATCTGAGCGAGACAAAGAGCGCCGTTTACCTCTAAACGAAATTCAACAGTTCTCACAAAGTGGCTTATGGGCTATTACGGTTCCCAAGCAATTTGGTGGTGCCCAAGTTAAATATCGAACCTTGGCTGAGGTCATCAAAACAATTGCGAGTGTTGACCCATCTCTTGCACAGCTTCCTCAAAATCACTTGGCTTTTATTGAACATTTACGCCTTGATGCAGGCCCAGAACAACAACAATTTTTCTTTAACTTAGTGTTGAGAGGGATTCGTTTTGGCAATGCCTTTTCAGAAAAACATAGCAAAACGGTGGCTGACCTCACTACCACATTACGAAAGACCGAGCACGGTTATGAAATTAATGGCAAGAAGTTTTTTGCAACAGGTGCATTGCTTGCGCATTGGGTTCCTATTGTCGCTGTAAATGAAGAGGGGCAACCTTATGCGGCGCTAGTTCCTCGGGAAACTTCAGGGGTGAATATTATTAATGACTGGTCTGGTTTCGGGCAAAGAACCACGGCCAGTGGAACCGTTGAACTTAATCAAGTTCCAGTACGTGAAGAATATCTAATTCCGATTTATCAGGCTTTTGAGCGTCCTACCCCAGCAGGTGCAATTTCACAATTTATTCAAGCTGCTGTTGATGCTGGTATTGCACGTGGCGCAATTGAAGAAACAATTCACTATGTCAAAAATCATAGTCGTGCATGGGTCGATTCAGGTTTGGAAAAAGCGAGTGATGATCCCTATACGATTGCAAACATTGGTGATTTAAAAATAAAACTTCGTGCGGCAGAAGCGGTATTAGATTTAGCAGGAGATGCGATTGATCAAGCGATTGCCGACACGACAGAAGAGCATGTAAACCAAGCCACATTACTGGTTGCTGAAGCAAAAGTACTCACTACAGAAGTTGCGATTTTAGCAGCGAATAAGCTTTTTGAGTTGTCTGGAACACGGTCAACCTTGTCTGAGCTTAATCTGGACCGCCATTGGCGTAATGCGCGTACTCATACCTTGCATGATCCAGTGCGTTGGAAATATCACATTGTCGGTAATTACTACCTCAATGGCATCCATCCACCTCGTCATGCATGGAGCTAAAGTGAAGAAAAAATAAGATTAGGAGAATAAAGATGACGATTACCCAAATTGAATTAGAAGAACTATCTGTAGGCGCCGATTATGAAAAGGTCGCAAGTAGATTTCGCCCAGTTTTTGAAAAAATTGCCCAAGGTGCAATTCAGCGAGAAAAAGAACGAATCTTGCCTTTTGAACCGATTCAGTGGTTAAAAGAACTCAAGTTAGGTGCGGTACGTGTTCCGGTTAAATATGGTGGAGATGGGGTGTCATTACCGCAACTTTTCCAGCTTTTAGCAGAGTTAGCACAAGCAGACTCGAATATTGTGCAAGCTTTGCGTGGACACTTCGCTTTTGTTGAAGACCGCTTAGTTGCCCATAAAGAGCACTCACAAGAGGTTTGGTTTCAGCGTTTTGTACAAGGTGATTTAGTTGGGAATGCATGGACCGAAGTTGGAAATGTGCAAATCGGTGATGTCGTTACACGAGTAACCAAAGATGCTTCGGGCAACTTGGTAGTGAATGGTGAAAAGTACTATTCAACGGGAAGTATCTTTGCTGACTGGATCGATTTATTTGCTTACGATGAAGTAAATGACCGCCATGTGATTGCTGCTATTTATCGCCATGAAACAGGCGTGAGTGTGATTGATGATTGGGATGGCTTTGGTCAAAAGACGACGGGTAGCGGTACTTTAAAAGTACATCAGGTTCACTTGCCGGCTTCGCACCTTATTCCATTTGACCAGCGTTTTAAATATCAAACTGCTTTTTATCAAGTCGTCCATCTTGCAACTTTAACGGGTATTGCACATGCGGCAGTAGAAACTTTTAGTCAGGAGATTCGTGAGAGAAAACGTATTTTTAGTCATGGTAATGGAGACATTGTTCGTCATGACCCACAAGTTTTACAGGTGGTGGGTAAAGCCTCTGCTCAAGCTTACGGAAGTCTAGCAATTACGATTAAAACAGCTGAAGCATTGCAGAAGGCTTATGAAAGTCACTTTAGTGAGTTAGAGGTGAAAGAACATCAGTTTAATGTAGATGCAGAGCTTGAGTCGGCGCAAGGACAGGTGGTGATTTCTAATTTGGTACTCGACTTAACCAGCCAATTATTTAATGCTTTGGGCGCGTCAGCAAGTAGTCAGGTCAAACAACTCGACCGTTTCTGGCGTAATGCTCGAACGGTGTCTTCACATAATCCGCTCATCTATAAAGAAAAGGTGATTGGAGATTGGGAAGTAAACCGTACCGATTTGCCCTTTGTCTGGCAAATTGGAGCAAGCCCGCGAGCCAAGTCTGCATAAAATAAAAAAGCCGATGAATAATCGGCTTTTTTATTAGGTTTTGCTTAAACGTTTGGTATTTAAATAAAGCCTTGAAAGTAATAAAACACAAGCAATGCTTAAACCAATAATTAAGCCTAACCATACGCCAGCTACACCCCAATGGGTATAACGTGCTAAATAAAGTCCGATAGGAAAAGCAATCACCCAATATGCCATGAGTGTAATCCACATCGGTGCTTGCGTATCTTGCATCCCTCTTAAACAGCCTGCGGCACTCACTTGCAATGCATCCATCAGCTGATAACCCATTGCAAACCAGAGTAAATACATGGCAACAGGAACTACATCTATATCTTGAGTATAAACCGAGACAATTTGTTCACGACCTAGAGCAATAAAAGACATGGTCAATAAGGCAAAAAATATTGCCGTGCTTAGACCAATCTTTTGGACTTGGTACATCGAAGCCCAGTTCTTTTCACCATAATAGGTTCCCACACGAATGGTCAGGGCAATCGCAAGTGAAAGCGGGATCATAAACAGCACAGAGGTAACTGAAATTGCAACTTGATGCGCTGCAATAAAGACTTCACCTAGTGGGCTAAGTACCAATGCACCTGTACTAAAAATACTGACTTCAAAGAACACGGCTAAACCGATGGGTAGGCCAAGCTGTAAGATTCTTTTTACCCAAGTCAGGTTAATTTTATCGAATCTGCTAAAAATAGACGTGTTACGGTAAGCCGAAGCTTTATAAATATAGCCAGCTAAAGTAATTAGCATGAGCCACTGTAAAATGGAGGTTGCAAAACCACAGCCTGCGCTACCTAATGCAGGTATTGGCCCTAATCCATGCATAAAAATCATGTTTAAAGGGATTAAAACCACTAAGGCCAGTAAACTAATGACCGTTACAGGACGTGGATGGCCTAAAGCCTCAGAATAACCGCGTAGGGCTGCGTACATGGTCACAGCTGGCATGCCTAAACCAATCGCATGTAAAAATAAACTTGCTTTAGGCTGTAAGCTTTTTGGTACGCCAAACACATGTAAGAAAAACGGCATAAGCTGCAAAATGAGCATAGCCATTACGCCTAAAATGATGGCGACCCATAAGGATTGACGAACAATGACAGGAATTTGTTCTGTATTTCTTGCGCCCTTTGCTTCAGCGACCAAAGGTGTAGTTGCAATCATAATGCCACTGAACAGGAGCATGACTGGGATCCATAAGCCCACACCTACCGCAATTGCTGCTAAATCGGTTGCAGATAAATGCCCAGCCATAATAGTGTCAATTAACCCAAATCCCGCTTGAGCAAACTGGGTAATTAAAATCGGTAGCATTAAGTGGAAGAGTTGTTTTAATTCAGACCGAAAAGATGTGACATTCGACACAAAAGGTACTCTTTTTAAATATAAAAATGAAGCTAACGTTGCAAAGTGAGTAACACACCGACAAAGATGATCACGCCACCCAGAAACCGTTGCCATGTAACAGGTGTCTTTTCTGTACCTAACCAACCAAAATGGTCAAGCAACATTGAAATGAGCAATTGCCCAAAAACGACTAGCCCTGTAAAGGTTAAAAAACCAAGTTTAGGTGCAGTATAAATGCTCATGCTAATTGCATAAACCCCAAGGAATCCTCCTGTCCAAAGAAGCCATGGAATATTTGATATTTCACTTAAAGAGGGCTTTTCGGCACTTTGGAAAAAAACCATAACGGCTAAAACAATAGTACCTATGAAAAATGATAATAAAGCTGCTTGCAACGGTGAGTGTAGTTGCTCGCGCAGTTGAGCATTGATTGCAGTCTGAAAAGCCATGGCAACACCGATTCCCATAGCTAGAGGTAAGATCAGGAAAAGTTGACTAGAGAATTTCATCATTTTTATCAATATTTAAGTATGTTTAAAAACAGTCTAAAGCAATTAAGGTATGTTTTCATAAGCCCATTGATGCAGTCATGTTAAAATAGAAATATTGTGTAAATTGGACCTGCTCCTTGGCCGTATTAAATCCTGCTTCTGTTCCTTTATCTTTATATATCCATATGCCTTGGTGCGTGCGTAAATGTCCATATTGTGACTTTAACTCGCATGCCGTACCAGATGGAGCGCTTTCGGCAGAACTCGAGCAAACCTATTTAAAGGCGTTGGTGGCCGACTTTGAAACTCAAGTTGAGATGGCTCAGGGACGTTCAATTCATAGTGTATTTATTGGTGGTGGAACGCCTTCACTTATTTCTGCTAAAGGCTATGCGTGGCTGTTTGAACAGCTTAAGTCATTGCTCAAATTTGAAGATGGCTGTGAAATCACCCTAGAGGCAAATCCCGGAACACTAGAACATGATCCGTTTGCAGGCTATTTAGAAGCAGGTATTAACCGTTTATCGATTGGTGTGCAGACTTTTAATACAGAGCACTTGCAAAAGCTTGGGCGTATTCATTCAGTCAACAATGCTATGGATGCAATTGAGCAGGCACGACAAGCAGGCTTTAAGCGAGTTAATGTCGATTTAATGCATGGCCTACCTGAGCAAACGCTAGAGCAAGCACTTTATGATTTAAAGATGGCTGTAGAGCATGGCGCGACACATATCAGTTGGTATCAACTGACTATTGAGCCAAACACCATATTCTTCCGTACGCAGCCCGTTTTACCTCAAGATGAGGTGTTAGAAGATATTCAAGAGCAGGGTGAAGCTTATCTAAAAGCCAATGGTTTTATAAATTATGAAGTGTCGGCTTGGCGTAAAGAGCAGCCTTCAGCTCATAATTTAAATTATTGGGAATTTGGTGATTACCTTGCGATTGGTGCAGGGGCACATGGCAAAGTAATCCGACCAGATGGTGTATATCGTTTCCAAAAGACTCGTTTGCCAAAAGACTATTTGGCTAAGGTTCCAGCCGAACATTTGCAAATGAAAAAGATTGAGGCAGAAGAGCTACCTTTTGAGTTTATGATGAATGCTTTACGTCTAAATGATGGTGTAAAAGCTGAGTTATATGAGCAGCGTACAGGTTTAAGCCTGGGTCACTTAAATGAAGTACTCACTTCTCTACGAGCTAGAAAACTACTGGTAGATGATGTTTCCCGTTTAGCCTGTACGGAGCAAGGCCATATTTTCTTAAACTCAGTGCTTGAAGAGTTTTTATAATTAAACAAACTAAAAGCCGCGTCATCAGATGCGGCTTTTTTTATTTTAGCGAGTGGTATAGCCGCCGTTTGCAAAAATAGTCTGTCCTGTAATCCACCAACCATCAGTTACCAAAAAGCGAACTAGAGGTTCAATATCTTCAATTTTGGTGAGTCCACCTAAAGCTGAAGCTGATTTATGGTAAGCCACTGCTTCGGCAGATTCCTGACCATAAAAGAAAGGTGTATCCATAGGCCCAGGTGCAACAGCAGTCACAGAAATCTGACGATCACCAAATTCTTTTGATGCAGCACGTGTGTAATGCTCAACAGGTGCTTTTAAACCTTCATAGGTTGAATAGAGTCCAGTGTAGGCTGCAAGAAGAGAAGTCACGATTGAACAAATCTTGCCGCCGTCATTTAAATGACGACCTGCCGATTGAATAAAGAAATAGGCAATTTTTGAGTTGATATCGCTCATGCTATCAAACTCTTGTTCTGTGGTATCTAAAAAAGATTTCTTTAAAACCTTTCCAACTGTATTAATGGCAATATCAATTCCGCCAAAATGCTGCTTAGTGTCTAAGAATAGCTTTTCGATATTATCAATATCCGTTAGGTCTGCCTGAATTAAAACGGCATCTACACCGAATGCTGTTACATCTGCAAGTGTCTGTTCTGCATCTGCTTGAGTTTCAGCGCTATTGTAGTGAATTGCAATTTTTGCGCCTTGTTCTGCAAACCTGCGGCTAATCAGTCCACCTAAGTTTTTTGCACCGCCCGTAATCAGTACAACTTTATCTTTCAGAGTATGAGTTGTCATGATGGTTGTTCCTATGATGACTTGTTTTAATGTGTTTTTAGTCTAGATTGGCGGTAATTTTTGATCAATTATGCTAGTTTGGTTTAACTATTCAAAAAATACGAACAATTAAATGGATCGGTTGCAGCAATTTTTTATTTTTACAGAAGTCGCTAAACGACAAAGCTTTAGTGAAGTGGCAAATCAGCTTGATTTACCTCGCTCGACAGTAACGAGTGCTATTCAACAGTTAGAAACTCACTATGGAGTACGCTTATTTCATCGTACTACGCGTAAAGTAAGTCTCACTCAAGATGGACAACGAATATTACCTGAGTGTCAAAATCTATTATTTGATTATGAACAGCTCGAACAGCTTATACAGGCACAAAAGCAGCATTACCGTGGCACGCTAAAAATTTCAATGCCCAGCCGAATCGTACACCAAGTGATTATTCCTGAACTTCCCGATTTTTATAGTCGCTATCCAGATATCCATTTACAACTTCATAGCTCTGATGACATCACTGACTTAATCGAGAAAGGAATCGATTGTGTTGTTCGGGTGGGGCAGCTAGATAATAGTAGTTTAATTGCGAAGTTCGTTGGTAACTTGATTATGGTGAACTGTGCAAGTGCTGACTATTTAGAACAGTACGGTATTCCTGAACAATTAGAAGATCTATCTCAACACAAACTCATTAACTATGCGGGAGCCGTAGGAGAAAAACAGGGCGTATTTTCATATCAAGATGGAGCTGTGATGATGGATAGTGCTTTAAGCGTGAATAATACGGAAGCCTATATTGCAGCGGCTATTGCAGGTTTGGGAATTATTCAACTTCCATACTACGATGTTCAGGATAAAATCGAGCAGGGAACTTTAGTTGAAGTACTAAGCGCCTATACTGCTCAATCGCTTCCACTTAATATTTTATATCCGAACCGGAGTTATATTCCTAAACGTTTGGAAATCTTTATGGAATGGGCTAGGGATGTTCTATATAAGAAGTGCATCGTCATCTTTTAGTCATAAAACTAAAATACATTAACAATAAAAAAAGCCTCTCGAACTGAGAGGCTTTTTAGAATTTGGTGGGTCGTCCGCGACTCGAACGCGGGACCAACGGATTAAAAGTCCGCTGCTCTACCAACTGAGCTAACGACCCAAATAGGTTCAAAACAGATAAGTGGTGGGTCGTCCGCGACTCGAACGCGGGACCAACGGATTAAAAGTCCGCTGCTCTACCAACTGAGCTAACGACCCAAATAGGTTCAAAACAGATAAGTGGTGGGTCGTCCGCGACTCGAACGCGGGACCAACGGATTAAAAGTCCGCTGCTCTACCAACTGAGCTAACGACCCAAATAGGTTCAAAACAGATAAGTGGTGGGTCGTCCGCGACTCGAACGCGGGACCAACGGATTAAAAGTCCGCTGCTCTACCAACTGAGCTAACGACCCGTATCGTTTTGATGTCGCGTATTTTAGCAAGTTATTCAACTAACACAAGAGGAAATTTAAAAACATTTGCATGATTGCCTATAAAAAGCACGATTTCCTCTTGTTTAGCTAAAAAATGAACTAAAAACGGTATTTATATGCCTGAATGTTGTCAAAAATTTCAGTTGTGATGTCACAGTAACTGCTTTCACCAGGCAATAAAGCGAGTAAACGTTCAGAAGTTTTGCTTGGATTAAATGCATCTTCCTTCAATTTATTCTTTTGGTACTTAAAAGTACCTGTGGTTTCAACTTTAGCCTGTATACGTAAAAACACTGGTACCGCATAAGCAGGTAAGCATTTTTTAAATACAGTCACCATTTCTGTTAAGTCAGTGTCATTTAATTCAGCACCATCAGCAAGTGTGATTGCTGCCATACCTGCACGACCATTGGTATTTGGAATTTCTACGCCATAAACCACAGCTTCAGCGATCTTGTCATATTCACACACCATGTTTTCAACTTCTGTGGTAGATACATTTTCGCCTTTCCAGCGGAAGGTATCACCTAAGCGGTCAACAAACTGAGCGTGACGGAAACCAATATTACGAACAAGATCACCTGTGTTGAAATATGAGTCACCTTTTTTAAAGACATCTTGCAGAATCACAGATTTGTTCTTTTCTGGGTCAGTATAGCCATCAAATGGAGAGCGACTGGTAATTTTACCTACCAATAAACCGACTTCACCTGCTTTAACTTTTTTGCACCAGCCATTTTTATCGCGTACAGGCTCATTCTTTTCTTTATCAAATTGAATGACTGCATACGGCATAGGGGAGAAGCCTACCGTATTATCAAAGTTGAAAATATTACTAAAGCCGACATTGCCTTCACTTGAAGCATAAAGTTCAAGAACTTCTTCAACACCAAAACGCTGTTTGAATTTATCCCAGATGTTCGGACGCATGCCGTTACCAATCATTTTGGTTACACGGTGAGCACGGTCAAGCTCTGTAGTTGGAGCATCCATTAAGTAACGGCAAAGTTCACCTACATAACCGATTGCAGACGCATTAAACTTCTGAACATCTTTCCAGAAAGCACTGGTTGAATATTTACGTCGAATGGCAAGCGTAGAGCTTCCTGCAATCACTCCACACCAGCACACCACCACACCTGTTGCATGGTACAGCGGTAAAGTGACATACATCACATCATTTGGGCCAAGGTTTAAAATGTGGCCATAAGTGCCATATGCGAGTGTCCAGCGACTATGTTTAAAAATAACTGCTTTTGGTAATCCTGTTGTTCCCGAAGTATAAATATAAAACAGACCATCATTACCATGAACAGAGTGTGTGGTCGATGGATTGAATTTCGGGAATTGATCAATTTCTATTGCAAGATTGGCATAACCTTGAGGTGCCGTTCCTGCATCTTGACGAGTAGTCTGATCTGCAAACCAGTGAAAACGGTCTTTAGGAACGTTTAAGTCTTGACGAATTTCATCAATTGCAGCACGAACTTCTTCACCCGCAATGACTGCAATTGGTTTTACAAGATTGATACTATGAGCGAGAACTTTACCGACTTGAGATGTATTTACAAGCGCAATCGTTACCCCAATTTTAGCTAAGCCCACAATAGTGGCAATAAGCTCAGAACGGTTCTCAACCATTACGGCAATCACATCACCTTTACGTGCGCCGAGAGATAAATAATAGTGAGAAATCTGGTTAGCCCATTCATTTAAAGCTTCATATGAGTAACTTTGATCTTCAAATAATAAAGCAATACCTTTCGGATTTCGCTTAACAGCTTTCTCAAAAGCTACACCTAATCCAGTTGGTGTATTTGCTGTTCTTAAATAAGCCTGTTTAAGACCATTCAGGATATGGGGTACTTTGGGAATGAAGCTAGGAAGTCTAGTGGCAACATCCCCAAGCGTAATGATATCGGTCTGTGTTGTCTGGCTCATATCAATCCTATTTATTTTTCGATCAATCCAAAAAAGGTTGCGTTGGCAAAAGTACAGTATTTTTCATGGTTCACCATGCTTTTAAAACTTTTCTTCTAGTGCAATCAACCTAATTGGTTAAAAATAACAAAAAAAACCTAGTCATCGAAATGACTAGGTTTGTTTAAATTAGCTGCAATTGAGCAAATGATTTACTCAGCTACAGGATTTGCTTTCTTTGGTGGACGGCCGCGAGGGCGACGAGGACGACTTGGTTTGTCCTTATCAGCTTTAGAATCTTCTGATTCACTCTCGGCAGGAGCTTCAGTTGGCTCTACAGCTTGTTCTGTAGCTGCTTTGGCTTTTGCAGCTGCTTTTGGCTGTTTTGCAACCGGAGCCTCTACTACAGGTTCAGCTGGTGTCTCTTCTACATTAGCTACTACTTCAACTTGCTGATCAAGCTCAAGCGGTTGTTGTTTTGATTCAACAGGTGCTTGTGTTTCAGCAGTAGGAGCAACAACGGCTTCTTGCACAGTCTCAGCTACAGGGGCAGCTTCTTCTGGTGCAGAATGTTGTTTAACTTGCTCAAAAGCTTGTTCAGCTGCAAGTTTCGCTAAACGACGGCGTTCACGCGGATCATTAGCAACTCGTGGTGTCGCTTCTTTTGGTGGCGTCAATGGAAGTACTGGCGCAGGTTCTGCTTCTTGTGAAGGCTTATTGCTTGGAAGCTCGGCATCACGAGTAACAGGCTTTTTGTCTTCAGCTTCAGTTGCGACTTCAGTCACTAGAGTACTTGCGTATTGCTCTGCAAATTTTTGCAATGCACGATTGAATGTTGGAACTAAACCAAACTGTTCAATCAGTACTGTGCAGTCTTCACCGTAAACATGACGGATCAAGCTACCAATTGTATATTGCGCCAACGTTGGAATTTGCGATGGGGCAATTGATGGTGCAGCAGCTTTAGCACGTTTTGCATTGCGTTGTTCACGGCGACGCATACGAGGATCATTACTTGCACGTTGAATTTGCGGTTGAGTTTTCTCAGCCTTTGGTTGAGGAACTTCTGCTTCAGCAGTTACCGTCTCTTCCACTGCCACAACTGGTGCTGGAGCTGGTTCTTGAGTAGCTTCAACAACAGGTGCTTTTTCAGGGCGTTCAATAGGTTGCTCAGGCGTTAAAGCAATAATTTCGCTTTGTGCTTGATCAACATTGATGACTAAGGCTGTATTCATGACTTCATGCTGTGGAGCATCAATCAAATCAACCTTAATTTGTTTTTCATCAACAACTGCTGGTGCCGGCGTATTTTGATTTTCATTTAATACGCTTGGATCGCGGTGGCGATTCGGACGGTTTGGACGTTGTTGGTTATTACGGTCACGACGTGGTACAGCATGTTCAGCTTGTTGCCCATCATTTTGATGTTGTGCATGCGGCTGGTCTTGCTGTTGACGCTTTTGTTGACGTTTTAATTCACGTTGCTCTTGGCGTGATAACTGTACAACCTCTTCATGAACCTGTTGTTGCTGTGGTTCTTGATTGTGGTGGTGCTGATGTTGTTCACGTTGCTCTTTGTGCTTACGTTTTTTGTTGTTTGGACGCTGCTGTTGTACTTTATCGTCTTTTTCAACATTCTCACGTGCTTCCTGCTTAACAGGAGATTGAGAAATATAAGCATTGTTAGATGGAGCCGAAGTAACTTCAGCAACAGCTGGTGCTACAACTTGTCCAAACTGCCCACGGCTAACAGCGCCTGTATTCACCATTTGTTCAATTGCAGCAGCAGCATTTTGTGCTGAGCGAGATTGATCAACTGTTTGAGCTTGTTTTTGAACAAAAAGGTTTTCTAACCATGCACATGGGCTTGCTGCTTTTTGAGCGCTTGCCTGAGCAGCAGGTTGAGCCGCTTGATTTACTTTCTTTTGATTAGCTGCGTTATTGGCAGCAGGGGCTGCATGAGTATGGCCATGATCAGCTTCTTCTAAATGCCATTCAGAAGATTCATAACCTAACTCTTTTTCACTTGAACGAGTTGCTTCAGTACGTTCGTAGCTAGATGGGGCAAATCCATCTGGATTGTACTGAATTTCGTAGTGAGGTGTTTCTAAGTGCGGGTGAGGCAAAACAGTCACACGAACACTAGAAGTTTGCTCTAAATACACCAAACTATGGCGTTTTTCATTAAGCAAGAAGGCTGCAATTTCAACTGGAACTTCAACCTGAACTTCACCATGACGTTCACGAAGCGCGATCTCTTCTACTTTACGCATAATAGAAAGCGAAAGTGAGCGTAAGTCACGAACCATGCCTGTACCATGACAGCGTGGGCACACATAACCTGTTGCTTCTTCAAGAGATGGACGTAAGCGTTGACGGCTCATTTCCATTAAGCCAAAACGAGAAAGTTGGCCAAACTGAATACGTGCGCGATCGCTTTGAGTTGCTTCACGAAGTTTTGCTTCAACCATACGTTGGTTGCGCTCTTTAGTCATATCAATGAAGTCGATTACAACTAAACCACCAATGTCACGAAGACGAAGTTGGCGAGCAATTTCTTCTGCTGCTTCTAAATTAGTATTAAGCGCAGTTTCTTCAACGTCATGTCCACGAGTCGATTTCGCAGAGTTAATGTCGATTGAAACTAAAGCTTCGGTCTGGTCAATCACGATTGAACCGCCAGAAGGAAGTTTTACTTCACGTTCATAAGCAGTTTGAATTTGACTTTCAATACCAAAATGAGCAAACAATGGCTCGTTTAAAGTATAAGTTTTAAGTTTGTCTAATTGACGAGGCATCACTGCTTTAACAAAGTTATAAGCTTCGTTATAAGCCTGTTCGCTATCAATTAAAATTTCTGCAACATCATCACGTAAATAATCGCGGATAGCGCGAGTAACAACACCAGCTTCTTGATGAACCAGCATTGGAGAAGGACCAGAGCTTGCTGTGCCTTGGATTTGTGCCCAAAGGTCAAGCAAATGCTGTAAGTCTAACTGTAATTCTTCTTGGGTACGGCCAATACCAGCGGTACGTACAATAACGCTCATACCACGTGGTAAATTTAAAGAAGCTAGAATCTCTTTTAGCTCTTCACGTACAGAACCTGAAATTTGACGACTAATACCGCCACCTTTCGGGTTGTTTGGCATAAGAACCAAATAACGTCCTGCAAGTGAAATAAAGGTAGAAAGAGCTGCACCTTTATTGCCACGTTCTTCTTTTTCGACTTGAACAAGTAATTCAGTACCTTCAGTGATAAGTTCACGAATGTTTGAAGTTTGTCGTGGGTCTGCTTGGAAATAACTGTTAGCAATTTCGCGCATAGACAAGAAGCCTTGACGGCCTGCGCCGTATTCAACAAAAACAGCTTCTAAAGATGGTTCTACGCGGGTTACATGGCCTTTATAGATATTGGATTTTTTCTGTTCTCGGGTACGATTCTCTAAATCAAAATCGTAAAGACGATTACCAGTGATAAGTGCAACGCGGACTTCTTCTGCGTGAGTTGCATTAATCAACATACGTTTCATGGGTGTGACACCTAATAGTGACCCACACAAACATATCGCACAAACTTAAAGGTTCTGAACGAACATCGAACATGACGGATCATTTCCCAGATCTCAAAATATTTGTGGTCTGAGTCATCTGTTACCGGCTACATTTAGCCTTAGCTTCGATTCTCGTCTGTGATGTAGGCAATACTGCTTCAACCTTTAAATCGGACTTCCTTAGTGCTTCACTGGCGGGGGAGCGGTGCATTGGTTAATGACTTTCACTGTCATTGGGCGCGAAGTGACTTCTTTTTGGAAGTTTGATACGGAATGCTCATCGTATCGGTGCTTTCGGCAGTTCCAATGCATCAACGCTTTAGCCTGAAGGCAACATTAAGGAGCGATTTGTCTGATGTGTATCAGTTTACGTTCCATAACCAACTAGAGTTGGTAACATATTTTTTTGAACAAACTGAATTAAACGCAACAGTTTGTCATTTTGCCGATATAATAAGCCTTCGGCGTCGGCATAATTCTTTAGGACCAATCCGAGCTGGTGATGAAAGCATCATTTTGATTGAGGTTTCAATCAGGGAAATTCCCTATTAGATGTTCACTTACGGCGGTATCCGTGCGCTGACTATATCAAACCTTGCAGCATCTGCCTATGGGCTAAGCTTAGATTTCTTGTGAAAAAACTAAGCTAATCGGTCATTTATTAATCAAATTTAGCAAAATTTCAGGTTTAAATATTAGTATGAATTCTACACAGCAATGGCAAAGTGTCACTTGGTTTGAGGTGGATGAACATCAAGCAGGACAGCGAATTGATAATTTCCTGTTTTCGCGTTTAAAGGGTGTACCTAAGAGTCGTATTTATCGTTTGATTCGTGAAGGTCAGGTTCGTGTAAACAAAAAACGTATTAAAGCTGAGACCAAATTAGAGATTGGAGATCAGATTCGTGTTGCACCTATTCGCTATGAACAAAAGGATGAAACAGCTGCTCCTGTGAGTGATGGTGTAGCACAGAGCCTACTTAGCCGTGTGGTCTATGAAGATGAAGGACTGTTAGTCATCAATAAACCATCAGGTATTGCTGTACATGGCGGTAGTGGTGTGGCGTATGGTTTGATTGAGGCTTTACGCGCAGCGACAGGTAAAAAATATTTAGAACTAATTCACCGCATTGACCGTGATACCTCTGGTCTGGTCATGATTAGCAAAAAACGTAGTACTTTAAAGCTGCTACAAGATATGTTGCGTGAGCACAAAATTCGTAAGACTTATGCGGCAATTGTAAAAGGTCAGGTGAGTCTCGATAAACAACTCATTGATGCCCCTTTATTTCGTTATGAGTTAGCCAATGGCGAGCGTCGTGTACGTGTGTCTAAAGAAGGTAAACCGAGTAAAACCGAATGGGTTGTTGCAGAGCGTTTTAAAAATGCCACTTTGGTTCATGCATCGCCGTTATCAGGTCGTACCCATCAAATTCGTGTACATGGTTTAAGTATTGGACATCCGTTGTTGGGTGATGATAAATATGGACATACCACTGAGTACACAGGTCCGCAGGCACGACGTTTATGTTTACACGCGATGCGTTTAGATATTCCGGGTTATCCACCGATTGAAGCGCCGTTACCGGAAGACATGACCCAGTTATTAAAGGCTTTGAGAGTAGCAAAATGAGTCTGAAAACCGAATTAGTAATTTTTGACTGGGACGGAACTTTATATAACTCTGTTGGCCAGATTGTTGCGAGCCTACAACATGCAGCAGAGCAACATGAATTGTCTCTAAGCGATGAAGCTGCAAAAAGTATTATTGGGTTAGGCTTGCCTGAGGTGATGCAGACCTTATTTCCAGAAGCGCCAGAATTGCATGACTCGATCTTAAAGGCATATGGCGATCACTATATTGCGAACTCGACTAGTGACGCATGGTTTGAAGGTATTTCTGAACTACTCCATGATTTAAAAGCCCAAGGTTTAAAGCTTGCAGTTGCAACGGGTAAAAACCGCCGTGGGTTAGACCGTGTAATCGCAAAAACACAAAGTACTCATCTTTTTGATGTGACTCGGGCAGCCAACGAAACACGTTCAAAACCAGATCCGCTCATGCTGCAGGAAATATTGACTGTAACTGGTGTGAATGTTGAGCAAGCGGTTATGATTGGTGACAGCAGCTATGATCTTGAGATGGCACAGCGTTTAGGGATGCCGCGTATTGGAGTAGGCTATGGCGTACATTCGGTTGAAGTTCTGCAAAAGTTTCAACCTTTAACGATTGCTAAAGATGTACAAGAGCTTCACAGCTTTTTGAGAGGGTATACTCAGTTACCTACTGTAGATGTCGCTTAAATTGAAATAGTATTAAAGAGGGAATACGTTCCCTCTTTTTTTAAGCTGAATAACAAAACAATAAGAAGAGAAAAATGAGCCGTTCAATTCGTCTATTAAATCTTTTACAACAGCTCCGTGAAGCCCGTTACCCAATCACAGCACAAGTCTTGGCTGAAAGCTTAAACATTAGTGTTCGAAGTGTCTATCGAGATATTGATAGCTTACGTGAGCAAGGTGTAAGAATTGATGCCTCAGCAGGCTTGGGTTTTCAGCTTAAAGAAGACATCTTATTACCACCGGTTACTTTTAATGAGAATGAAGCCGAAGCTCTATTTTTAGCTTTAGAGTGGTTGAAAGACGTTCCAGATCAGGCAATGAAATCGGCAGCCGTTTCAATCTACTCTAAACTTTATGCAGTTCTACCCGAGCACCGGAAATATTTGATCGATGACATGACGCTAGGCGTTACACATTACTGGCATCCGGTTGATGAAGCTTTAGTAGAACAAGTACGTTTAGCGATTCGTAAACAAGTAAAAATAAAAGTCGATTATTGCGATGAACAAAAACGGTTAAGTAAACGTTCACTTTGGCCTTTTGCTTTAGGGTATTTACATGACAAAGTTGTACTTGCTGCTTGGTGTGAATTACGGCAGGCATTTCGCCATTTTCGGATAGATCGTATCCATGACTTGCAAATGAGTGAGGAAATATATCCTGAATTTAAAAAACATCTGTTTCAAAGATGGTGGAAACAAGAAATGCAAAGGACTACTGACAAAAACTGACAAAAGTTATTTGTAAACTAGGAACTACGATAAACAAGGAGCAATAAGAATGAGCCTTAAACTTTATACTAACAAAGAGTCACGTGGTGTAGTTATTGACTGGCTTTTGGTCGAGTTGGGTGTTGAATGTGAACGAATTGAAGTCGCATATAAGACCGAGATGAAATCGCCTGAATATCTAAAACTTAATCCTTTTGGAAAAGTACCGGTATTGGTAGATGGCGATGTCGTGATTTATGAGTTGGGTGCAATCTGTGCTTATTTGGCTGATAAGTTTAGTGATAAAGGTTTGGCACCAGCCTTGAATGATCCGAAACGTGGTTTGTACTATCGTTGGTTATTTGTGATGGCGGGCCCTTGGGAAGCTGCAGGTGTTGATAAAGCTTTAGGCATAGAAGTATCACCTGAGCAAAAAATGTTTGTTGGCTATGGCGATTACAACGATGCTTATCAAGCTTTAGTTCAGGGATTGAGTGAAGCGAATCCGTATGTATGTGGTGAGCAATTTACCGCAGCAGATGTAAGTGTGGGAGCAATGCTTTTATGGCAGTTAAAAATGAATGCGATTGAATCACATCCTGCTATTACCCGTTATGTTGAAACGATCAAACAGCGTGAAGGCTTAAAACAAAGTACTATGGGGCAACTGCTGTAAACCTAATATTCTTAAAAGTCACCCAAAAGGGTGGCTTTTTTATTTTCAAATAAAGATTTTAATTGGTAAGAAAGCCAGCAGCAACGTTAATGCAGATCGCTAAAATGGTGGTATTAAATCCAAAAGACAACACAGCGTGAAATAAGTTTAAAAGACGCATGTGCTTGTTGGTAATCGACACATCCGCAGTTTGAGCAGAAGTACCAATAATATAACTAAAATATAGAAAATCAGGATAAGTTGGCTGTTTTGTACCAGGGAAATCTAACCCTCCATTTTCCTCATTTCTAGATAGAGCCATATAAAAATCATGGGCATAATGTAGAGCAAAAACGGTATGCATAAAAAGCCATGCAGACACAATGGTGAGTAAAGCTAAAGCCACATGACCTAACTTTGCAGAACTGTCGGAAGGGAGTTGTGACAGTTGAATTAAAATAGCAACCAAACACATGATTAATGCTAATAAAACAATCAGCATAATGACCCATTTGCTTTCATCTTGTTTTTTAGCTTGCTGTTGCATTTGTGAATGGTCGGCACTTTTCATGAGTTGCCAAACATGTAGTAAATATATGCTAACGGAAGCATTCCAGCTGACTAATAAAATAGTTGACCACTTCCATGATGTTAACCATGTCAAAATACCGGCTGTGACAATACCTATGAATAAAGCAATAAAGAAATGTGGGCGGTTTTGTACACTACGTCCTAGATGTTGAAATACGCCAACCATTTTCCTAGTCTCCTTTATTATACGGGAAATATATTATTTTTTATTAAATGGTGAAAATAATATATGGTTTTATATAGATTTTATTTCAATTCTTTTCATTTATATTCATGAGATATTTAATTTTACCTATTAGGTAAAATAGGACATTACCGTGGATTAAACTGTTTATAAAAAGTATAAAATAAATAAAAGGAATATTTATTTATACTTTTTTATAAAGATGATCTTATTAATCATGCGCTTAATAATAAAATTATTCGTAATAATTAAGCGTGGTTTAAGTTTTTATCTAAATGAAATACTTTCGTGAGCTGGTCAATGAATTTTTGAACGCCTAAAGACTGTGAGTTTTTACGATAGTTTACGAATAAATCAAGTGTTGGTAAGTCGACATCAAGTGGACGAACTATCGTATTTTTGATGCCTAAAGGCGCAACATAGGCAGGTAAAATTGTACAGCCTAATCCAGAACCAAGAGAGTTAATATTGAATAATATACTGTCTGCTTTTTGAACAATATTCAGTTCGATGTTATGAGTTTTAGCGAAATCTAAAATGGTGTTATGTAAGGTTTGTGATTGTTCGGCTGCCGGAATGATAAAGTCAATACCTTGTAAGGCATGGACTGGGATTCGATCATATTGAGCAAGTGGATGATTTTTAGGAAGTAAGAAAATCAGGGGTTCAGTTAAAACAAATTGGCTTTGTATTTCATCACTATCTGTATTTTCACGGGTAAACGTAATGTCCAGCTCTCCTTTTTTTAAGGCTTTAAGCTGTTCAGTATTGTTTAAATTAGATAGTTCAATAGTAAGGTCTGGGTATTGTAGTCGCAGATTAGGAAGCACATAAGGGAAAATTTTCATTTCTGCGATGGGAACGAAACCGATACGTAACAATTGCTGTTTAGCCTTAGAAACTTGTCGTGCCATAGCGACCGCTTTTTCAGCCTGAGCGAGGGTGAGTCGAGCATGTTCTAAAAATACTTCGCCTTCTTCTGTTAACTCAACTTTGCGTTTTGTGCGGTTTAAAAGTCGTACACCAACGTCTTCTTCTAAATCTTTAATTTGTTGGCTAAGAGAGGGCTGTGCGGTAAAAAGTTTAAGAGCGGCTTTACTAAAATTTAATTCTTCAGCAACGGTAATGAAATATCGGAGATGGCGTAGTTCCATAAGACTAATCCAAAAAATGTCTTACTATGATTTAAGTGAAGTATAAAGCATAAATAGATATAGCGTGAAGGTGATTTAGGTATTTATAAAATAAATGGAATTTTAATTTTCATTAAAGATTTAATATAGGAATATAAGCTCTAATAATTCATAAAATATATTAATAATTAAATAATAAATACATTATTTTTAATTAATCAAAGAATTTTCTAAAGGATTTAAATATTCATTTAAGAAATTCTCATATTATGCAAAAACTAGAATAATAAAATAAATTTATAACCTAGAGGTCGCTAAGATCTACCCAAATGTAATTGTTACCAAATATATTGTTTTTATTGCACAGAAGAATCTTAAGTTAAAAATTACGGGTGACAAAGATGAAATAGACAGGTTCTATGGCGGCTTTTCGTCATCTTCTAATTGTTATGTTATACAAGAAGTCTTAGTAAGAATGGTAATTACTGACGCATAAACTCAACACATCTAAGTGTTTTTTATGGCACTCTAATTTAACTTAGGTTGGCTATGACCACGATAAAATGGATATTTATATGATAAATAAGTGTAAGTGCCATAGCTTAATTTGTTTTAATCGTTAAGATAGAAACCTGATCACATCCATTCTGCTGATGCTAAAACATAGAAAAGCCCATGAAAGACAAGCCGACATTAACATATCAATTGCCGACTCAGTCCTGTTGGACGCATACATGGATAAAACCTCCTTTTTGTCATCCCGAGTCTGGGCATGAAACGGATACACGTTTTTATAATCAACAACCTAAATCACCTGCTCGTGGCTCAAAAGAGTTATTGCGTTGGTTGGTTACGCGTGAGTCTTTTACATGGAAAGTGGATATTCAAAATGAATATGAAACCCGTGTAAATACGGCTGTAGCTTTGCCGCAAAATCGACCTCATGCAGATCTGGATGATTGGCAAGTTTGGTTTGTTGGGCATGCAACGGTATTGGTTCAGATTGGTCCTTATAACTTTATTACCGACCCAGTGTGGTGTGATTATGCAAGTCCTTCACAAGGGCGTGGCCCACGCCGTGTATGCCCAGCAGGTTTTGCACTAGAACAATTACCGACGATTCATGGAGTTTTGCTCAGCCATAATCATTATGACCATATGGACTTGGCGACACTTGAATGGCTACATAAAAAATTCGCAATGCCAATTTACACTGGACTCGGGAATGGTTTTTATCTACCTAAAGAGTTTCATGTCATTGAGATGGATTGGTGGCAAGAAATTCCTTATCACGAATTAAGAATAATCTATACACCTGCACAGCATGGTTCAGGCCGTGGTTTACGCGACCAGAATAAGGCACTTTGGGGCGGCTTTTCGGTTGTGGCTAAAACAGGTCATTGTTTCTTTGCGGGTGATACCGGTTATGCGGGTCATTTTAAGCAAATACATGCCCGTTATGGCGCACCGCGAGTAGCTTTACTTCCAATAGGTGCGTATGAGCCACGTGAATTGATGAGCTATGTTCATATGAACCCGCAAGATGCGCTACATGCGCACTTCGATTTACAGGCTCATCGTTCTATTGCGATTCATTATCGAACTTTCCAGTTGACTGATGAAGACCGAGAAGACCCAGAGCATGCTCTAGCACAGGCAATTAAAGCTTCTTCAAAGCTTGCAAATCCTTTTTATTGCATTCGGGAAGGACACAAACTGACTGTTTAAAAAACGATGCTTGATATTAAAAAAGCCAGTTCAAATTGAACTGGCTTTTTACCATTTTGGCTTAAATTAAGCTAAGTCAAAACGATCAAGATTCATGACTTTAGTCCATGCAGCAACAAAGTCTTGAACAAATTTTTCTTTACCATCTGCCTGAGCATAAACTTCGGCTAATGCACGTAAGATTGAGTTTGAACCGAAGACTAAATCATTACGTGTTGCGGTAAATTTTACTGCGCCTGTTTTACGATCTTTGCCTTCAAAGACTTCGCTTGTTGAGTCAACAGGTGCCCATGCAGTAGACATGTCGAGTAAGTTCGTAAAGAAGTCTGTGCTGAGTACACCAACTTGCTGAGTGAATACACCGTGTTGTGAGCCATCCCAGTTGGTGCCCAGTACACGTAAGCCACCAATCAATGCAGTTAACTCTGGTGCAGTCAAAGTCAGTTGTTGTGCTTTATCAATTAATAATGCCTCAGTTGTTGCGCTGACTCCTTCTTTTTTCCAGTTTCTAAAACCATCAGCAAGGCCGAGCAATAATTGGAAAGATTCGACATCAGTTTGACTTTGTAATGCATCAACACGACCAGGGGCAAATGGAACGCTAATATTGAAACCTGCCGCTTGAGCAGCTTGCTCTACACCAACGTTACCTGCAAGCACGATTAAATCAGCTAATGATAATTGAGTAGAAGCTTTGAGTTCTTCAATTTTAGTTAAAGTCTCAACTGCTTTTTTATTTACGTCCCATTCACGTTGTGGTGATAAAGCAATACGTGCTCCGTTTGCACCGCCACGCTTGTCTCCACCACGGAAAGTTGATGCCGAAGCCCAACCAAGGGAAACTAGCTCACCAGCAGATAGTCCTAATGCAACAATTTTTGCTTTTGCATCATCAATACTGGCAGTAGACGGTATAGCACTAGCAGCAGGTAATGGGTCTTGCCAAATTAAATCTTCAGCCGGAACCTCAGGACCTAAATAACGTGCTTTTGGACCCATATCACGGTGAGTTAACTTGAACCAAGCGCGAGCAAAAGCATTGGCAAAGGCTTGTGGATCGTTAAGGAAACGACGAGAGATCTTTTCAAACTCAGGATCAAAACGTAAGGTCAAATCTGTAGTAAGCATTGTTGGCTTACGTTTAACTGATGGGTCGAATGGATCTGGAATGATTGCCTCAGCATCTGCTGCTACCCATTGAATTGCACCAGCAGGTGAGCGCTCTTGTACCCACTCGTATTTGAATAGGTTTTCAAAGAAGTAGTTGCTCCATTGTGTTGGTGTTTGTGACCAAATCACTTCTAAACCTGAAGTGATCGCATCTTTACCAACACCAGTGCCAAAACTGTTTGACCAGCCAAAGCCCATTTGTTCAATTGATGCTCCCTCAGGATCAGCCTGAACATGGTCAGCAGAGGCAGCACCATGGGTCTTACCTAAAGTATGACCGCCCGCGATTAAGGCAACAATTTCTTCATCATCCATTGCCATATTGCCGAAAGTCGCGCGAATAAATGGTGCAGCTGATTTAGGGTCACCGCTGGCTTGTGGGCCTTCAGGGTTTACATAAATTAGACCCATTTCGGTTGCAGCTAGATTGCTGCCTTCCAATGCTTCAGAGTTGCGATGAGCTAACCATTCTTTTTCATCGCCCCAGTTTACGTCGTTGTCTGGTTCCCAAACATCTTCACGACCTGCACCAAAACCGAAGGTGCGGAAACCCGAAGATTCAAGTGCGATGTTTCCAGCAAGAATAAATAAATCTGCCCATGATATTTTTTGACCGTATTTTTGTTTAACTGGCCATAGCAAGCGGCGTGCTTTATCTAAGCTTGCATTGTCAGGCCAACTATTTAATGGCGCAAAACGTTGCTGACCACGACCAGCACCACCACGGCCATCGCCCATACGATATGTACCGGCAGCATGCCACGCTAAACGAATAAATAAGCCTGTATAATTTCCCCAGTCGGCTGGCCACCAATCTTGAGAATCGTTTAATACATTTTTGATATCAGCTTTGAGGGTGTAGTAGTCGAGTTTTTTAAATTCTTGACGGTAATTAAATTCTTTACCGAGTGGGTTAGAGCGTTCTGAATGTTGATTGAGTAGGTCGACGCGTAGTTGTTTTGGCCACCAGTGTAAACTAGGCGTGCCACCACCGACCGTTACTTCTGGTTTTGATTTATGGCCTGAAAAAGGGCATTTTGATTCATCTGACATGGTTATATTCTCTCTGGGTAATAATTATTGAGCTCTTCGTAAAAATGTTAGGTCTCATTTTCCTGGACTTCTGGTTTAAAAACTCATGTTTACTAAATAAAGAAATGGGAGAACAAATGGTGAGAGAAACCGTTTAAAAGTCTTTTCACTGAGATGTCGGCCATTATATTTTATTTAATAATGCATCAGATTCCTTTACTTGTTATTCCTCCAATTTACTGCATGAAGGTTAAAAAACAAGAGGAAAAATAAGATGAAACTTGTAAATAACGATGCATAGAATTACCTCTTCAATTGTTGGAACAACGTAAGATCTTTTAATAACGCTCTGTAAATATACTAGGAGTAGGAGTCTTATTTTTCAAATGGATTAAACTGTCAATATTGATTTAAAAAACCGATTGTACGTTTATTTAAAAGATTAAGATGGGGGAGCAATGGTGAGATGAAATTTTTATATTTAATTGTAGTAGAAGCGAGCTCAAAGGAATAAAGGAGAGCATTGCTCTCCTTTATTGTTTATATATTAAACATTTACGATTCGATTCGATTTAACCATATCAGCTAAACCGTGAGTTTTAAAATAGTACTCAAGCCAACTTTTCACGATGAGTGGATTATTCATTTTCATGACATCATCCAGCAATTTTTGTGCATCTGTCATTGGTACATGACAAATTGCTTTTCGTACACGCAAAATATTACTCGAGCTCATTGAAAGGGTATTAAAGCCCATTGCCATGAGCAGGATTGCTGATAATGGATCACCTGCCATTTCACCACAAATACTGATAGGTTTTTTATATTCATGGCATTCTTTAACTAAGCGAGTTAGCGCACGTAGAATGGATGGATGGAAGTGTGAGTAAACGTTAGCCACATGTGGATTATTACGGTCAACTGCAAGTAAATACTGTGTTAAGTCATTTGAACCGACCGAGAAGAAATCGACGAGTTCAGCAAACTCATCAATTTGTAGCAGTACGCTCGGCACCTCAACCATAATTCCAATTTTTGGTTTGGTAATTTTAACTTGCTCTTCTTCTTGCACAGCAATCCAGTCACGCTCAAGTAAATAAAGTACTTCTTCGACTTCACTGACTGTAGTGACCATTGGCAATAAAATATGCAAATTATTTAAACCAATACTGGCTTTGAGCATGGCGCGAATTTGCGAAGAAAAAATCTCGGGATGATCAAGCGTGAAACGAATACCACGCCAGCCTAATGCCGAGTTTTCTTCTTCAATACTGAAATAAGGCAAGTCTTTATCGGCACCAATATCCAGTGTTCGCATCACCACAGGTTTGTTGGCAAAGTGACTCAACTGTTGACGGTAGATTGCGCGTTGTTCTTCTTCACCTGGGAAACGTTCCCGTAACATGAATGGAATTTCACTTCGGTATAGACCGACACCTTGAGCACCACGTTGTACTCCGCGTACTACGTCAATCATGAGGCCTGTATTTACATAGAGCTGAACAGACACACCATCTGGAGTAATCGCTTCTTTGGTCTCGTATTGTTTGAGATCTTTTGCGATTTGCTCATCTTCTTTTTGGATTTCTTTATAGCGTTGGCGTAAACGACGTGGAGGGTTTACAAAAACACGGCCCTGATAGGCATCCACAATCATTTCTGCATCATCAAGTGTGTTCACTGGTAGTTCAGTTACACCAACTACAGTTGGAATACCTAATGCACGAGCAACAATCACCATATGTGAGTTGGCTGCACCTTCGGATGTCACAATCGCTGCAATATTGTCTACTGGCAACTCTACAAGTGCCGCAGTACTAATCTCTTCACCAATTAAAATACTGTCTGGACTCAGGTCACGATGGCTAGAGTCTTCTTCTTGCAAAGAGGCTAAAATACGTCGCCCTAAATCTTTAAGGTCGGAAACTCGTTCACGAAGATAGTCATCTTCCATCTGTGCAAATAGGGCAGTGTGTTTTTCAATGACACGACGTACTGCACCTTGTGCCCAATGTCCATCACGGATAAGTTCTTTAATTTCTGCTGGTAATGCATTTTCATCTAGCATTCTTAAGAAAACACTAAATAAAGCGCGTTCCTCAGCCATTAAAGAATCATGCATTTTTTCATCCAGAGAACGAATCTCTGAACGTACTGATGAAATGGCTTGATCTAAAATTCGAAGTTCATCGCTAATATCTTCTGCTTCACGATCAGGCACAGAACCCAAATCGGCAGGTGGATATAAAATAATAGCGCGACCTAAAGCAACACCGCCTGCACCTGAAGCGCCTTGAAAGGTTTTGTAGGCAGGTCCATTACTCGGCTTACGAAATACGTCAATATTACCCACTGCATGAGCATGAGCAATAACGCCAGAAAGCTGAGCACACAGTGTAACTAAAAAGGACTCGGCAGCTTCACTAAAATCTTGAGGAAGTTTATTTTGGACAACCAAAACGCCCATAACCTTACGACGATACATGACTGGTACGCCGAGGAAAGAGTTATAAATTTCTTCGCCTGTTTCAGGTAAATACAAGAACCGCTCATGTTTTGGCGCATTGTCAAGGTTAACGATTTCTTCGCGTTGCCCGACCAGACCGACCAAGCCTTCACCGAGTTGTAAAGAAACATGGCCTACAGATTCTGGATTTAAGCCTTTAGAGGCCATTAATACATAACGCTGATTGCGTTCATCGAGTAAATAAATAGAGCAAACATCCACTTTCATGGCCTCAGCAACCTGATTAACCATGATGTCTAATGATTCATGCAAACTGACGGACGCATTAACCTCTTGGACAATGCGCCGTAGAGTGTCGAGTTGCATGTTTGACATGGATGTATACTCCAGTATTTTTTTAGACTATGAATGTATTTATAACAGCACTTTTAATAAAAATCATTTGCTAGATAAATGATTTTTAGGGTAATTGTTGCATCGGCAACTGTGTACACAACTCCACCATGGCTTTACGATAAACATCACGCTTGAAGTTCACCACTTGTCCAAGAGGATACCAATAGCTAACCCACTGCCATTCATCGAATTCGGGCGGGTCGGAGAGGTTTAACTGAATATTTTTTGCAGGTGCAGTTAACTTCAGTAAAAACCATTTTTGTTTCTGTCCGATACATACGGGGTCAGAGTCTGACCGAATGTACCGATGTGGCAAACGATAACGCAGCCATCCTTTGGTTTGCGCAATAATCTGGACATGTTCGGGCAATAAGCCGATTTCTTCTCTCAGTTCTCGAAAAAGTGCCTGTTCAGGGGTTTCTCCAAACTGGATGCCTCCTTGTGGAAATTGCCAAGCATTGTGACCAATGCGCTTTGCCCATAAAACCTGTCCATCATCGTTTGCCAAAATGATCCCGACATTCGGTCGGAAACCTTCTGAATCGATCATTTGGCTACCTAAATATTGTCTATATCGTTGACTTTAATCGCGGGGACAAACACTTTTTTATGTCCAGCTCGAAAAGATCAAAGTAAAATGTTTAAATTGCTACGATCTTAACGAATTTCTATCGACTAGCGGAGATAGATTTACATTTTTTTTCTTAAATTTCAGTTTAAACGAGAATTTTCATGAAACTGGCGTTGTTTGATTTAGACCATACCTTGTTAAATACCGATTCAGACCATTCTTGGGGTGAATTTTTAGTCAATGAAGGTTTGGTTGATCCGGTTCATCATCGTCAGATGAATGATAAATTTTATGAAGATTACAAAGCAGGGCAACTTGACCCATATGCTTATAATGAATTTGTTTTCGGATTTTTAACGCAGCATGACAATGACTACTTAACTGAGCTCCACCAATTGTTCATGCAAAAAGTCATTCGTCCGCAAATGCGTCCAAAAGGTTTTGATGCAATCAAAAAACATCAAGATTTAGGCCATACTATTGTGGGTATTACGGCAACGAGTGATTTTATTACTGCGCCGATTTTCCGTGAATTTGGGATTACCGAAATTTTAGCAACCAATGCTGAAGTGGCTGACGGAAAATATACGGGTAAAGTTGCTGGTTTAGCGTGTTATCAAAAAGGCAAACTTGCACGTCTAGATGCATGGTTGGAAGGCCGTAACGTGTCTGAGTCTTGGGCGTATTCCGATTCAATTAATGACCGTTTTTTACTTGAATATGCAACTCATGCGATTGCAGTAAACCCTGATGATCGCCTTGAAAAGCTGGCCCAAGAACACAATTGGGACATTCAGGACTGGTCGATTTAAAATTGTGGAGTTGGAAGAACAGTTTAAAAAGTTTTGAGGTCTTCCAACTCTTAATTATATTTAAAATCATTTTTTAATATCTCTTATAAATCTTAGCTAAAAACAGATATTGCTATGATTAATAAAATAAATTCTATCTTGGCAAAGATTTCAGAATATAAAAAAATTTAATTTAAAAATGAGGAAATAATGTCAAAAACAGCACAAATTAAATTACCAAAACAACTTTGGAATGATGAAAGTATTGATTTAACACGTCATAGCTATCAGGGGAAATTACTTAATAAAAGCGAAGGTTTCAAATTAGGTAAGGCTCAACGTAAAAAAGTTCCACGTGAACAGCTATCAAAGCTTTCTGAACGACCAAAAGGTACAACTGCTTTAACGGTCTATGATTGGAGTAACCAAGGACGTTTAGAAAAGCTCAAGCCGATTCGTGCAAAACGGATGAGTGTTTCTCCATTTACATTTTATCGTGGCATGCCTTCTTTGATGCTATTTGACCAAGCGTGGGAGCAGACAAATTCAGGCTTATTTCAACAGATTTGTGGTGATTGTCATTTAAGTAATTTTGGTGGTTTTGCAAGTCCAGAACGTAATTTGTTATTTGGAATTAATGATTTTGACGAAACTTTAGTTGCCTCGTTTGAATGGGATGTAAAGCGCTTAGCAACCAGTTTTGTGATCGCGGCGCGTGATATTCATCTTGCAGAGAAAGTCGGATTAAAAGCAATTAAAATAATGCTGAATAGTTATCGTCAGCACTTATTAGAAATTACAGAACTTTCACCACTCCAAGTTTGGTATGAAAAAGTTGATGCCAGTACATTATTAGAAAATACTGAGTGTCGAAAACTAAGAAAGAAACGCGAGAAGCATCTCGATTCAGCACAGAAAAGAACTGCGTACTCTGTTTTGCCAAAGCTTACCCAGCAAGATCAAGATACAGGGTTTCGTCATTTTGTGGATGATGCGCCGTTATTATGGCATCCAAGTATGGATGAGCCATTTGGTAAAGATGTTGATGTATTTTTTCAAAAATACCGTGATTCTTTGAAATATGATCGCCAAGTGCTTTTTGATCGTTATCAACGTACAGATGTAGCTTTGAAAGTAGTGGGTGTTGGAAGTGTTGGTACACGATCAGCGATTGCATTATTTCAAGATGCAGATCGGGAACCGTTAATTTTACAAATGAAAGAAGCGAATCCATCAATTCTCAGCCCGCTATTTGTAGACAAGGTAAATCACGAAGGTGAGCGTGTAGTGCATGGTCAGCAGCTCATGCAGGCCGCAAGTGATATATTTCTTGGATTCTCTTCCATATCAAATCAACATTTTCATGTACGTCAGTTACGTGATATGAAAATTTCGGTTGATCTTAGTGACATGGATGATGAGTATTTCTATGAGTATGCCGAAAGTTGTGGTTTAGCCTTAGCTCATGCCCACGCTAAATCTGGAAATGCAGATGTACTTATGGGATATCTTGGCGAAGGTAATACGATAGTAGAAGTATTACAAACGTATGCAGAAGAATATGCAGAACGTAATCTAAATGACTATGACCAATTTATGAATGAAGTTGCAGATGGTAAGATTCAGCTCGCTGGAGATGATGCACTTTAATAATAAATATGCTGCTACAGATGACAGGAAATAATTCGAAAGGTTAGAGAAAAAATGTTTAGTAAAATTATGTCTGGTTTGGGTCTTCAAGGTGTGACGGTAGAAACTGTTTTACAGAACCCAAGCTTGCAAGCAGGCAGCACATTGCATGGAGAAATTAGCTTTAAAGGTGGAGCATCTGATAAAGAGATTAATGGTCTTTATTTGCAATTAGTGACGATGGCAGAAGTCGAATCCGGTGATCATGAGTTTAACCAACCTTTAGTTTTACAAGAGTGGTTAGTGAACTCTCGATTCCTCTTGCCAGCACATCAAGCGCATTCTTTCCCTTTTAGTATTCAACTACCATTTGAGACACCGATTACTGAGGTTGCTTGTCGAAGAAATGGTGCACGTGTTTGGATTCAAACCCATATGGATGTTGATTGGGGATTAGATGCAACTGATCGTGATTATCTAAAGGTTCTGCCAACTCCAGCCATGCAAATGTTTCTACAGGCTATGCAGCGATGTGGCTTTGTTTTATCGACAGTAGATGTAGAAAAAGGGCAGCTGACTGCGCGAAATTTTAGATCAACGATTGGTTGTTACCAAGAGCTTGAATTTGTCTCTTCACATATGTTTAGCGGATTTAATGAGGTTGAAGTTTCTTTCGTTGCTGAACCTAATCAAACTCACGTTATGCTTGAAGTAGACCGCCATTTTCGATCAGATCAGCTATTAACGATGACGATTCCCCATCATATGCTTGATGAAAACCAAATGGTGCAACAAATTAGAAGCCTCTTAAAGCTTGGATAAATTAAATTCGAGTAGATGCTTAGATGAGAGTCTTTTATGCATCCTGCATCATTTTAATCAACTCCTGCATGGCTCTAGATTGAGTGCGTGCAGGATGCCAAACCATACCTAATTGACGATTCATCTCAACATTCAAATCAAGCTGCTGCATATCCTGATTCAACAGAGTTTTTGGTAAAACTGACCAACCCAAACCAATTGACACCAACATGCGAATAGACTCAAGAGGGTTATTGCTCATGGTAATTTTGGGTTTAAGTCCTTGTTTTTCAAACTCAGCTAAAGTGATTTGAGCAGTATAAGTTTGTGCAGCGGGTAATAAGCTTGGATATTCAATTAAATCTTGTAAGGTGAGATTCTTTTTTTGTGCCAACGGATGAAAAGGGGCCGCAACAAAAACTAAAGGATCATTCCAAATTGTAATATAGTTAAGACGCTCATCTCCTGAAGGAGGAAGCGTTAAAAATGCGAGTTCTAGATCACCAGCCAGTACTTGTTCATGAGCTTGCTCTGAATCAACAAAATGCACATCTAAAGTAACCTGAGGAAATTGCTGAACAAAATGCTTAAGTGGTGCAGGTAAATGATGCAAACCAATATGATGACTCGTACCGACTTTTAAGCGGCCTTGTACCTGAGTTTGTTCATGGCTCAGCGTATGGTGAATATCACCCAGCTCATTTAACCAGTTTTTAACTTTAGGAAGTAATGAATGTGCAGCATGAGTTGCCTGAACACCTCGGCCTGCAGATTCAAATAGTTTTACGCCAAAATATTCTTCTAAACTGTGAATTCGTTTGGTAACGGCAGGTTGAGTAATAAATAACTGATCTGCTGCCACAGAGATAGACCCTGTTTCCATAACTTTTACAAAAGCTTCAAAGGCTGCAAGATTCATAATACAACTCAACTTGGAATAGAAAAATCGAGGGGCTAAAGTTGCCGAGCCAAAATCGTATCATGCTTGCAGCAAAACGAGTGAGAAAGTTATGAATTACCGCACTAATCTTAGCCTAAGCTGTTGTTTCTTTTTCAGCTAAGGCTGATATGCGGCGATCTTTAGCAGCCCAAACTTTTTCATGGAAGAAAAAAGCAAAAGCTTGTACGGTTGGTTCAAGCATACTTAATGTTAAAGCCATCCAGATATTACCTGTTACAAAGTATGCGACTAGCATTGCGACAGTAATATGCATAATGTAATAGCTTAAGGTTTTCTTTAAGGTACGTTGATTATTTATAACGAATTTTTGGATATTAGCCATGATCATTCTCTTTAGCCACTTTAGATATTTTTAGTATAGGCATTAGAGTATAAGATTAAAAATTGATTATGCAAATGATAATCATTAACAAAAACGATTTATTAAATTTGATGCACCTTATGGAAGTTATAATTTATTCCAAAAAGTTTTCTAATTTATAAAAATGATAAATTAGATTTATGTGAAACTCTGGCTATAATCGAATAAAGATCAGAATTACCCAGTCCAATGGAGCAAGACGACATGGCAGGCAAAACTTTATATGACAAATTGTGGGATGACCACGTTGTTTCACAGCGTGATGATGGCTCATGTTTACTATACATTGACCGTCATTTATTGCATGAAGTGACAAGTCCACAAGCATTTGAAGGTTTGCAACTTGCGGATCGTCAACCATGGCGTTTAAGTGCAAACGTTGCTACACCAGACCACAACGTTCCAACATCTAAAAAGGAACGTGACCAAGGCATCGCTGGTATTGAAGATGATACATCTCGTATTCAAGTTCAAACTTTAGATGACAACTGTAAGGCCTTTAATATTGTTGAATTTAGTATTAATGATATTCGTCAGGGGATTGTGCATGTAGTTGGGCCTGAACAGGGCTTAACTTTACCGGGCATGACGGTGGTATGTGGCGATTCACATACAGCCACTCACGGTGCTTTTGGTTGCTTGGCGCATGGTATTGGAACATCTGAAGTTGAACATGTCTTAGCAACACAATGCTTGATTCAGAAAAAATCTAAAAATATGTTGGTTCGCGTAGATGGCGTATTGGGTAAAGGCGTAACACCAAAAGATGTGGTGTTGGCGATTATCGGTAAAATTGGTACCGCTGGCGGTACGGGCTATGCAATCGAGTTCGGTGGTCAAGTTTTCCGTGATATGTCGATTGAGGGACGTATGACGGTATGTAACATGGCGATTGAAGCAGGTGCGCGTGTCGGTATGGTGGCTGTTGATGACAAAACTATTGAATACGTGAAAGGTCGTAGCTATGCACCAAAAGGTGAGCAATGGGAACAAGCAGTTGCTTACTGGAACACATTGCATTCAGATGAAGATGCTGTGTTTGATGCTGTAGTTGAGTTAAATGGCGCAGAAATTGAACCACAAGTATCTTGGGGAACTTCACCAGAAATGGTTATTCCAGTTACTGAAGCTGTGCCAACTTTAGAACAAGCGAAAGATGACGTACAACGTAATGATTGGACACGTGCTTATCAATATATGGGTTTAAATGCAGGTCAGGCATTAGCTGATATTCAGCTTGATCGTGTGTTTATTGGTTCTTGTACGAACTCTCGTATTGAAGACATCCGTGCTGCGGCTGAGGTGGTTAAGGGACGTAAAGTGGCATCTACCATTAAACAAGCCATGATTGTTCCGGGTTCTGGTTTAGTTAAGCAACAGGCTGAAAAAGAAGGCTTGGATAAAATCTTCTTGGAAGCTGGCTTTGAATGGCGTGAGCCGGGTTGTTCAATGTGTTTAGCAATGAATGCAGACAAGTTACAACCAGGTGAACATTGTGCATCGACGTCTAACCGTAACTTTGAAGGCCGTCAAGGCAATGGTGGTCGTACTCACTTGGTGAGCCCAGCAATGGCGGCAGCGGCTGCAATCGCTGGTCACTTCGTTGATGTTCGTTCATTTTAATTCGATCTGGAGCAAACCATGAAAGCTTATACAGTTGAACAAGGTATCGTTGCACCATTAGATCGTGCCAATGTTGATACAGATTTAATTATTCCAAAACAGTTTTTAAAGTCGATTAAACGCACTGGTTTTGGCGATAATTTATTTGATGAACTTCGTTATTTAGATGAAGGTTATCCAGGACAAGACAATTCAGTACGTCCAAAAAATCCGGATTTCGTTTTAAACCAGCCTCGTTATCAAGGAGCAACAGTTTTAATTGCTCGTACTAACTTTGGTTGTGGTTCAAGCCGTGAGCATGCGCCTTGGGCATTAAATGAATATGGATTCCGTACGGTTATTGCACCAAGCTTTGCTGATATTTTCTTTAATAACTGTTTCAAAAATGGCATGTTACCTGTCATTTTGCCAGAAGAAACAGTTGAGCAGTTATTTAAAGAATGTGCTGCTAATGAGGGATATCAATTAACAATTGATTTAGCCGCTCAAGAAGTACGTACTCCAACAGGTGAAGCGTTTAAATTTGAAGTTGATCCATTTCGTAAGCACTGCTTGTTAAATGGATTGGATGATATTGGTTTAACTCTTCAAAATGCGGACGCAATTCGCGCTTATGAAGAAAAAACTAAACAAGTTCGTCCTTGGGTATTCCAAGAGTTGAATTAACCTTTCGGTACATTTTAAACATAGCCATGGCGTAGCGTTCAAACTCTTGCTAACATGCTAAAGCATAAAAACACCTTAGAATTATGCACTAGATGAGGATTGGGCTTGAACAATGAAGAGGAACGTTACTCATAGCTTTTTGTTGAGCCTGTGCGCAATAACACTCAGTGCTTGTCAAAGCACTTACAATGTAGTGGATACTGTCCGCATTAAGCAGGCTGAACAAGAAAATTTGGGGCAGAATGCAGCAATATATTGTTCGGGCGCGAAGAGTTGTGAATTTGAACGACTAAATGATATTACTGTAGTGGATGCGCAAACACGAAGAATTAGTAATCAGGCAATTCATCAAGGGATTGTGAGATTACAAGGTTCAGTGCTTAGCCAAACTAACAGCTTATATTTATCAGTGCCTGCTAAACAATATGAAGTGGTGATTCGTTTCTATCCGATCTCTCCGGATCGTGCAGAAACATTTCATGTGATTCACCAGTTTAATGCTAACCATCGCTATACATTTAAAATGTACCGAGACAAATCTAACCGTTCGGGTAGTTTGCTGAATGTTTCTGTACCAGATCCATTATGTGTCGATTTAGAACAAGATGGGCATGTCATTCGCCGTTTTTGTCGACCATTTGATGTTACAACAGGACTAGGTGAATTCCTTGAGCAGAAAAAACTAACACCGCGGTAGTTGTAGCACTGCTTGTCTTTGGAAAATGGAAAAAGTTCATGTCTAAACAGATTTTAATTTTAGCTGGTGATGGTATTGGTCCTGAAATTGTTGGGGCGGCAGAAAAAGTATTAAATACAGTAAATGAAAAATTTAATTTATCGTTAACTTGGGAACATGGCTTATTAGGCGGCGCGGCAATTGATGCGCATGGTGAACCGTACCCAGCAGTAACAAGTGAACAAGCAAAAAAAGCTGATGCAATTTTATTAGGTGCGGTAGGCGGACCAAAATGGGACACCATTGAGCGTTCTATTCGCCCTGAACGTGGTCTTTTAAAAATTCGTAGTGAACTTAACTTGTTTGCTAACTTGCGCCCAGCGATTTTATATCCGCAATTAGCAGATGCTTCGAGCTTAAAGCCTGAAATTGTTGCTGGCTTAGATATTTTAATTGTTCGTGAATTGACTGGCGGTATCTATTTCGGTCAGCCACGTGGTATCCGTGAACTCGAAAACGGTGAAAAGCAAGGTTATAACACCGACGTTTATTCTGAAAGCGAAATTAAGCGTATTGCAAAAGTAGCTTTTGAACTTGCAGGCTTACGTGGTGGAAAGGTTTGTTCTGTAGATAAAGCTAACGTTTTGGAAGTTACAGAGCTTTGGAAGCAAACAGTTACTGATTTACAGCAAGCAAATTATTCAAATATTCAGCTTTCACATATGTATGTTGATAACGCTGCAATGCAACTTGTACGTGCACCGAAACAGTTTGACGTGATCGTAACGGGTAACTTGTTTGGCGACATCTTATCTGATGAAGCAGCAATGCTTACAGGTTCAATCGGCATGTTGCCATCGGCTTCGTTAGATGAAAATGGCAAAGGTATGTATGAGCCTTGCCATGGTTCTGCACCTGATATCGCGGGTCAAAATGTGGCAAACCCATTAGCAACTATTCTTTCAGTTGCAATGATGCTTCGCTACACATTCCGTGAAGAAGCTGCTGCAAAAGCAATTGAAGATGCAGTAGGTCAAGTGCTTGATCAAGGTTTGCGTACAGCAGATATTATGTCTGAAGGTATGACAAAAGTAGGTACGGCTGAAATGGGTGAGGCTGTTGTAGCTGCTCTTGCTTAAAAGCTTATTATAAAAAAACGCAGCGTTGAGCTGCGTTTTTTTATGCCTATGTTTTAACAGGCTTTACCTTCATATTGAATTGACTCGGCAATGTCATTTTTAAGCTGGAAAATCACTTTGCAATTGAAATTAATATCATAAGAATTGCCGCTCAGATTTCCTGATTGGACAGGAATAGAGCTTCCTCTCATATCAACATTACTCACCATCGGAATAGGAATGCTTAAAGGACGCAAAATCGTATAGATGAGCTGATTGGGTGTTTTTTGCGGTGTATTGGCGACTTGAAAACCAAGACTACGTAGATTGATATCTTGTTGAATGGTCGCCGATGATTTTCCTAAAAAGCCTTTTAAATATTCCTGTAAATCTACGGATTGACGTGGGTGGCTAGCACAACCGTTAAGACAAATAATGATGAAAGATAATAAGCCAATTTGGCAGCGGGTATATATGTTCATTTTTCTCACTATATGAAATTATATTTATTATTAAAGAACAATAGGTTGTATTTACAAGCTTGTAAAGTAAAAAAGGAGGATTATGATAAATGGAAGGTAAATTTGTCTTTCGATTTATCAATTACTTCCGAACTACTTTAATAATAATTTTATAGAAAACTTAAGGACGAATAGTATGAGAAAAATAGTTTTTGCTTTTTTATGCAGCTTTGGCATGACTTCAGTCTATGCAGATAACTGTGATAGTGCCCGCAATACTTACGATGATATTTACTGTACAAATAAAATTTATGCGAGTGCTGATGCAGATTTGAATAAGAATTATCAAGCACTGCGAGTAAAGTTAAACACCGCGCAGAAAAATATTCTTAAGAAGTCTCAGCTTGCATGGATACGTCAACGTGACGCCGAGTGTACAGATTCAAATAGGAATAGTGTAGACGTGCAATGTCGTTTACAGACAACGCAAGAAAGAAACCATTGGCTGCAAGAAAGATTGCGTGAATGCCAAACGGTGGGATGTAAAACCAGTCGCTTAAGTGAATAAATAACGCAATAAAAAAGCCACATCATAAAGTGGCTTTTTTGCATTCACTAATTAGCGAGCACGGTACGTAATACGACCTTTAGTTAAGTCATATGGAGTCATTTCGACTTTTACACTGTCGCCAGTAAGAATACGAATATAGTGTTTACGCATTTTACCAGAAATGTGTGCAATAACTTCGTGACCGTTTTCAAGACGTACACGGAACATCGTATTAGGAAGCGTTTCGGTGACAACGCCTTCGAACTCAATGAGTTCCTCTTTATTGGCCATAGCCTACCTGATGATCAAATTGGAAAGGCGCAAATTATAGTCAATTTTTTTAAAAAAAACAAGATAGACACACTTCTGCTAAAGCATCTGGTTAAAGTATGACTAATAAAAAAAGATGTAATTTTTTTCACAAAAGAAGTGTAATTCTGTTGTCAGTTTGGTCAATCAACGCTAATCTAAAATCATAGTTATTAGGGACTGTTAATTGCATAAAGGTCAACAGCCCTAAATATCAATGAAGTATCTACATGGAAGGGCACTGCGTGGGTCAGCTAACAGATGCATCAGTTGTATTACGCTTTGGCTACCAAGCGATTCGTCGTGCGGGTTTGCCAACAGAAGAAATATTAACCAAAGCGGGAGTTGCTTTAAATCAGGTCGATACCAATGCACGTACACCGTTAAGTGCACAGTACGCCTTTTGGACTGCCGCTCAGGAAGTCAGTAAAGATCCAGACATCGGTCTGCATTTAGGTGAGCATTTGCCTTTGTATCGAGGGCAGGTGATTGAACATCTATTTATTAGTAGTGAAACCTTTGGTGAAGGCTTAAAACGGGCCTTAGCTTATCAGCGACTGATTAGTGATGCATTTGATGCAAAACTAGTAGTTGAAGAAGGACGTTGTTATTTAACCAATGGTGAACAGATTGGTGCTGACAATCTCGTCAATCGTCATTTCTCTGAATGTGCAATTTCGGGCGTGCTTAGATTTTTTAAGTTCATTACTGAAGGACAATTTCATCCTATCTTCATCGATTTTAATTTTAGCGAAGGAGCTTCTGAGGATGAATATTTCCGTGTATTTGGTTGCCCAGTTAGCTTAGGTCAGAAAGAGACACGTTTATATTTTGATCCAGCTATTCTAGATTTTCAGCTTTGGCAAGCAGAGCCTGAGTTATTGCAGTTGCATGAGCAGCTCGCGATTGAAAAACTACAGGAATTGGCTCGCTATGATTTAGTGGGCGAAGTTCGCCGTGCGATTGGTTCAACACTTGAAAGTGGAGAAACGACGCTAGAAACGGTTGCTGCTCAGTTGAATATTACTCCACGTCGCTTACGTACTCAGCTCAGTGAGGCAAATACCAGTTTTCAACAAATACTTTCTGACTATCGTTGTCGTTTGGCTAAAAAGCTTCTGGCAAATACCAATGAGAGTGTTGAACGTATTGTGTATTTAACAGGTTTCTCTGAACCAAGTACGTTCTATCGTGCATTTAAGCGTTGGACGAATGAAACACCTGTGGAATACCGTAAGCGTAAGCAGCATCGCTAGATAAGTATATGTAAAGTTGGCTAAGCTTACTCCGGTAAGTTTAGCCAATGTGGCCCAAGTGGTGGCTGCGGCAAATCAAACTGTTCAGGATAATTACACTGAATAAAATAAAGACCGTCGGGTGGGGCTGTTACCCCAGCCGCCTTACGATCCTGCGCCGCAAACATTGCATCGATATGATCAATCTCATACATACCTTGACCAATTTCGAGTAAGCAACCGACAATATTACGCACCATATGGTGTAAAAAACCATCTGCTTGAATATCTAAAACTAAATAGCGTCCATGTTCAAATAAACGGCAATGTTTTACATGTCGAACAGGCTGGTTTGATTGACATGCTGCTGCACGGAAAGTTTCAAAGTTATGCGTTCCTTCAAATTTACTAGCAGCTTTAATCATCTTTTGCACGTCTAGCTTTTGGTAAATGTGCGTAACTTGCTTGTGTAATAGTGCTGGGCGATGCGGTGCGTTATAGATGATATAGCGGTAACGTCGAGCAGTCGCTTTAAAGCGGGCATGAAAATTTTCATCCATCAGTTTAATCCACTGAATGGAAATATCTTTAGGTAGTTGACTATTTGCCCCTCTTAACCACCCCGTTTCTGGACGAATAGCGTTCGTGTCAAAGTGCGCCACCATATTTGTTGCATGTACTCCCGCATCAGTACGACCCGCACCGTGAAGTGCAATGGGCTCATCTGCAATTTTACTCAGTACACGCTCGATCGTTTCCTGAACGCTGGCAACGCCTGGCTGTTGTGTTTGCCAACCTCGGTATTGAACTCCGCTAAATTCAATACCGACTGCATAACGTTGCATGGCTTTACCTCTGTTTAATGCAAATTTTCGTTCCAATGGCTTAGCCATTGTTCTGGGGTTGGGTATTTTAAATAGATTTGAAGTGCTTTTGCATAGAGATCTGCATGGCTATGTGCATCACTGATGACAATTTTTGCAGTTTTGGTCCATGCACTAATCGCATAACGTTGATCAATACCACCGAATGTCACCTGAGTGGTAAGAATCGGAACACAGCCACGTGTGTAAAGCTCATCTAATGTTGCAAGTAATTCTTGGTTTACTGCAATATTGCCAGTACCAAAACCTTGTAACACTAAAAAGTGTGGTGGGGCTGAAAGTAAATGACGTAATTGCTGTACTAAGTGCTGTGTTGCAATGGGTTGCATCATCCAGTTTAAAATCTGGAAGGAAGCAGCTCGTTCAATTTGGGCATCTTGTACGATCAATTCATTTTGCTGAGGCGTAAACTCAGCTTCACTACTTAACCCTGAAAATGCATCGAGTTCAGTCGTATGCGTTTTTAATGCAGTCTGCGCGTGGAATACTTGATGGTGGAATGCGAGATAAGCACCCACAGGTAAAGCAATCACTTGTTCTAGTGCAAGATATAAGTTTTCAATTGCATCAGTAAATTCACGGGTGTTATCGCCTTGAATATTGAGTAACGGGTATTGGCTACCGGTGATCACAATATGACAGCTTTGGCCCAAAAAGCGGGCTAGGGTCGCAGCCGCATAACTGAGCGTGTCTGTACCATGAATAACAACGAAATGCTGATAACCTTCAAGTTGTAGTTGTTGTATACGTTGAATCAGGCGTAACCAATCAGGTGCCGTGCATGCACTGCTATCAACAATATTGGGTGCAGCAAAGCAGTCAACTGTTAAGTGTGGGGGAATCACTTTTTCAAGTTGAGGTAAGAATTGCTCATAAGGCATAGGAGCTAGAGGTTCACCAATGCAACCAAAAGTACCACCCATATAAAATAAGGCTATTTTTTTCATATTTTTGCAGGCATAAAAAAGCAGTCATCTCTGACTGCTTATGGTAAATCGAACAGTTCTAAGAAGCTATGCGATTAAGTAAGTTTTTCGCGCGTTGTTGTTGTTCTGTGTTGAATTTTTGCTCATTGCTTGCCAATAAGGCTTGAGCTGCTGGGTAGGCTCCTAACTTGATGTATTGCTCAGCTAGTTTTAGATCAAGTTCATTTTCATCTAACTGTTTTAATTCTGGAAAAGCTTCTACAAGGGGATCTTTGGTTTGATCTGGGGTAGTTTCTTCACGTACTAAGTCTACAAGGTTTTGAGTTTCAATCTCTGGTGCTGTAACTAATGCAGGCTCGTCTAGCGAAAACTCAAGAGGTGCGATTGAATTCGAGTCTAATGGCGCTTGTTCTACCAATTTAAGCTCATCTAATGATGAGATCTGTTCATTAGGTTTTACTTCTGGATCTTCATGGGTTAATTCAAGATTAAAATCCAAAGCATTGGTGTTCTCTTGAGCTGCTGGTGCTGCTATTGTCTGGTTTTTTTCCTCAGATTCATGCAGAGGTGCCAAGTCAAAAGAAAACTCTAGGTCAGCTAGCTCATTTGTTTCTTGAGATGGCGATAACTCTGATTTGTGTGTTGGTTGGCTGGTACTTTCGGTAGTCGTGGTTTGCTCAAATGAAAAGTTAAACTCTAAAGGTTCAACTTCAACAGCAGGTTCTTGCTTTACAGGGGTATAGTCTTGCTGCAATTCATCAAAAAAAGAAGTTTCAGAAGAACTTGTTGTTAATTGATCAAACTGAGCTGTTGCATCAGATGTATTTTTTGGCTCTTGGTATGTTTGAGCTTGAGGAAAATCGATCGCATCTGGTTGTCTTGATGACTCATATTCTTTTTGTCTGGCTTCTGCTTGAATGGCTATTTCATTGAGCGCTAAGCTACGAATATGGCTAATCAGTTGAGTTATTGCAAACTCATCTTTTTGTGCAATATGAATCTCAAGTAGCAATAAATAAAGTTCATGTTGCGTATTATCTTTTTTGAGCGCCTGATTGACTTGAGCTTCAGCGGCTGAGAATTGTTTTTCTTGAATAAGTAGCTGAATCTTCTGACGAACAGCGTCTGGAACAGGACTGCTTTGTGGAGTAGAGGGAATAGATTCTTCAACTACATTTACTTTAGTTTTTTCACGCGAGTTTTTACTTGATTTAGAGTTCGCTTTTTTATTGGTTTTTCTATTTATTGTTTTAGGGGAATTCGACTCTTGCTTTTGGCTATTTTCGCGTTTTTTTAAAATGACAGCGACCACGAGCAATATGATGAATGGAATCACATATAACATTACTTTCCCCTTAAAAAATAAATATTTGCAATATAAAGCGAGCTGACTCTGGTTTTAACTTAATGCTTTTGCTTATGAGTCTGTTGCTGTGCTTGTAACTGCTGTTGTAACTCTGCCAAACGTGCATTCAGAAGTTGAATACGTTGGTCTTTTAAACGTAAAGTTTGATTTAGTTTGGTTACATTCCTTTGTAATGTAACGGTTTTTTCTCTTGTTGTCATAACTTTTACTGCTAACTCAGTATTGTTTTGACTTTGTTGTGTGCTCTTTTTAGCACTTCCATGTGTAGAATTTTGACTGTTTTCAGCCACAATACTCATTTCGGCTTGTTGTAAACGGTATTTTGCTTTGCCAGAAGTTGATTTTGCAGTATGTGCGATATCTGTTTTTGACTTGTTTTGATGAGGTTTAGCTGCAGGAGAGTGAGCTAGGTTAAGTGCGATTCCCTGACGCAAACGATTTACATCACCTTGAATAAAAGCATGTCGGTTTTGTGTTTGAATATCATGCATGACTTTCGCAACAGGTTGTTTTGTTTTCGCGGCAATACGATTAGCAATGCTCCATAAAGACTCATTTCGCTGTACCACATATTTACCTGATGATGCTGGTCCTTTGTAGGAACTTAACGATTGTTTCTTCGCAGGATTTTGGTTAAGCGCTTTTTGAGATACAGATTTCTTTTGCGCTGTTAGATTTTTGACCGGAGTTTTTGGTGAATTATTTGTAGCTGTCTTAGCGCTGGTTGGTTTAATTTCTGTCTGATCTGGAGTAGTAGCTGTTGTAACTTGTTGAGCAACCTGAGTAGAAGGATTTGCACTAAGTGTATTGGATGAATTTGTGTTTATTGCTGGAGCAGTTCCAACGTTAATACTAAGACTGTGTTCATCATTTGAATTATTTGTAGTTGAGGCCGAAGTTGGTGATGCATATCTAGTACTTTCTGGCAGATTTAGAGCAATGTCTTTTTCATTGACAATAAACTGAGGTGACAAAGTACTTTCGTTATTTTCAGTCTTTTTTATAGAAGAAGGCTTAATTACGGTTTTGATATGCTGCAAACGTGTGGCAGAACCTTCACTAATTTTTACTACAATATTTAGTTCAGGATCAATCACAGGGCGAGATGAGGTAATTACAATAACCCCTGAGCCTTGACCGTTTTGGCGTGTATAAAAATTAAGATTTCCGGGCGGCTGATGAGTTACGCCTAACGCGCTTAAATCTTCAGGAGTCGCTAGACTGACTTGTAGATTAGCGTTGGGGTCAGCTTGTTGAAAATTCATTTCGGCATATAACAAATCGCCAGGTGCGGACTGAATTTGTATAGGGTCTAATGTAATCGCATAAATAGAAGGCGAAGACATAATGGTGAAAATGGCAATTTTTAATTTGTTATAAACAGTCATCTCAATCCATGACCTAATAAGTCGTAAAGTCATTCAAAATTATACAATAATGAAATGTAAATAAATTGTAAAATTTTCACAAACCAGTTACGAAAAAGCCGATCTAATGTGATCGGCTTTTTATTTTGACTGAATAATTCAAATCAAATTATGAGCTTTTGTATTCAACTAAAATACGTAACATACGACGTAAAGGCTCAGCAGCACCCCAGAGTAACTGGTCACCCACTGTAAATGCACCTAGATATTCTTTACCCATGTTGAGTTTACGTAGACGACCTACAGGCACAGTTAAGGTACCAGTTACAGCAACAGGTGTAAGGTCAGTCATAGACGCTTCACGAGTGTTTGGTACAACTTTCGCCCATTGGCTTGAAGTACAAATCATATCTTCGATTTCATCAAGCGGCACATCTTTTTTCAACTTGATAGTAAGCGCTTGAGAGTGGCAACGCATCGCACCAATACGGACACAGTGGCCGTCGATAGGAACAATTTGTGAGTTACCCAAGATCTTGTTGGTTTCAACCTGACCTTTCCACTCTTCTTTTGATTGACCGTTTTCAAGTTGCTTATCAATGTAAGGAATTAATGAACCCGCTAATGGCACACCAAAGTTAGCAGATGGGAAACCTTCACCACGTTGTAACTCAGCAACTTGACGATCAATATCCAAAATTGCAGATTTAGGATCATCTAACAATGTTTTAGTATTGTTATATAAGTAGCCCATACCAGTAATTAGCTCACGCATGTTTTGTGCGCCAGCACCTGATGCTGCTTGATAAGTCATAGCAGTCATCCACTCCACCAAATTATTTTGGAAAAGTGAACCTACACCCATCAACATAAGCGATACTGTACAGTTACCACCTACGAAAGTTTTGGTGCCGTTAACCAAGCCGTCTTTAATAACGTTAAGGTTTACTGGGTCAAGAACGATGATCGCATCATCTGACATACGTAAAGTTGAAGCTGCGTCAATCCAGTAGCCATCCCAACCAGTCGCTTTTAACTGTGGGAAAACTTCAGACGTATAGTCACCACCTTGACAGGTAATAATGACATCCATTTGCTTCAGACTATTAATGTCTGTAGCTTCCATAAGTGCTGGGGCAGTCTTACCACCAAATGAAGGAGCTTCACCACCTGCATTACTGGTAGAGAAATAAAATGGCTCAATATGAGCAAAATCATTCTCTTCAACCATACGTTGCATAAGGACGGAACCGACCATCCCGCGCCAACCGACCAGACCTACTTTCATGTCATTTTGCCTCGGTGCGTTAAAATTGTTAGGGGGAGTTGAGTGTATCAAAAGTGTCCACAACTGCAAGCGTTACAGAAACAAAACACCATCTTTATTGAGTAGAATATCTTGTTTATGTTACATACAAAATTGATAAAGATGACAAAAACTTTAAAAAACAAATCATCTTAAAAGAGAAAATTCAATGATTTATATCGAAGTTCTAGCTGGTCTGGTGATTTGGTTAAGTTTCTGGTCACTTATTCCTCGTGATGAGTGGTGGTTTCGTGGTGCCGATTTTCCTAGGTTGCAGATTCTATTTGTTGGTCTTTTAGCTTTTATAGGAATGCTGTTTTGGCCAACCGAATGGAATCTCTGGCGTGAAGTCGTGCTGGCTGCGCTCATTGCTGCCATTGCCTATCAGCTTAAAATGATTTTGCCCTATACCTTGTTTTGGAAAAAACAGGTTAAACAGGTGAAGACGTCTCAATTAGATCCACAAAAGCAGATTTCATTAATCGTATCGAATGTCCTTACTCCTAATGATAAGTATCATTTATTGCTTGAACAGATCAGGACATTAAAACCAGATTTACTACTTACATTGGAAAGCGATACGACATGGGAAAATGCTTTAAGAGAGATTGAAAGTGACTATCCTTATCGCGTTCCTGTACCCTTAGATAACCTCTACGGCATGCATTTATATAGCCGTCTACCTTTATCAAATACTGAAGTTAAATTTATTCTCAGTGATGAAATTCCCTCTATTCATACAACTGTGACTTTACGATCTGGTATGCCAGTTCAACTCTATTGTTTGCATCCTAAGCCACCTAGTCCAACTGAGGCGAAGGATTCAACTCTACGCGATGCTGAACTTTTAATTGTGGGCGACCAAATTAAAGATCTAGATGAAAGCTGTATTGTGATGGGAGATTTAAACGATGTAGCTTGGTCACGTACTACACGGTTATTTCAACGGATTAGTGGATTGCTTGACCCGCGTGTTGGGCGACATTTTATTAATACTTTTCATGCGGACTATCCTTTATTGCGCTGGTCTTTAGACCATATTTTCCATAGTACAGACTTCGGTTTAGTGAAGATGCAGCGTTTACCTCATATTGGATCTGATCATTTTCCTGTCTATGTGGTTTTGCAGACTGGTCGAATATTTGAGCATATTCAAGAGGAACTGGAACAAACTCAAGATGATGAAGAAGAGGCGCAAAGAGCCATCCAAGAAGGAATTGCAAAGGCTGAAGCTGAAGAAAAAGTAGTAACTGATAAAATTGCACAGCCTTATAAATAAAAAGAATATAAAAAGTGATGTAAGCAATATCGTACAAAGATTTGAGTCTAGGGCGAATAGGCAGAGGGTTATAAAAACCTTATTCTACATTCATCGGCACACGGAACCGGGAATGGATAATCCCACGTAAGGATACATAACGCTGATATGGAATAGCATCACGGATCAGATGTTGGAACGGAAACGATAAAAATAATTATTAACCTGAAAGCACAACCTCATTTACCCGAGTTTTGCAGGACGCAGAACTCGGGTTGATATTTTTATATACCGTATTAAATTTATTGCAAATCACATAAATATTTCCAAGTTTATCTTATTTTTAAAATCTATTTAATTCGCGTTAAGCCTCCATATGTTTTCATATACATCTGCGCAATTTTTAGTGAAAAAAGATATAAAATTTTTTTTATCTAAGTTTTTGTTTTTATAGTTTATTAAGGAATAAATATAGGCTTTGATTTATTTAAAGATAAATTGGGGTTGTTTAATTAATAAATCTCAATAGAATGTGCCGATCGTTGACATGTTGGATCGTCAACAGGCATTGTTTTTTACTTCGCCGGATCGGCGGGGTGTGGTTTGTTTGTACATTTAAATTTCTGTTTGGGAATTAGTGTGCATGTTGAGGTTTCACTCTTAGTTAGTGGTCTTCTCCCTCTCATATTTGATACTTTGCGGTGCATAAGGATTGTCTTATGAAGAATTTTAAATTTAGCCTTGCTTGGCAAATTTTAATTGCTTTAATCCTAGGGATAGTTGTCGGGGCTGTTTTACATAACCAGCCTGAAATCAGAGACAGTATTGTGAATAATGTTCTTGCCCCACTCGGTAAGATCTTTATTAGCCTGATTAAAATGATTGTTATTCCAATTGTTTTCTCTACCTTGATTTTAGGTATTGCAGGTGTTGGCAGTACGAAAAGTTTAGGGCGACTTGGTTTTAAAACCATTCTCTATTTTGAAATTATTACGACTATCGCTATTTTAGTTGGTTTGGTTGCGGCAAATATTTTCCAACCAGGTGCTGGTGTAGATAAAGCGATGTTAGTGACGACTGATATTTCGCAATATCAGCATACAGCTCAAGAAGTTGGTTCTCAGTCACATGGATTGGTACAGACAATTTTGTCCATGATTCCAACCAATATTGTTAACTCTATGGCACACGGTGAAATGTTGCCTGTGATTTTCTTTGCTGTGTTGTTTGGTATTGGTCTGTCTTCATTGCCAGCAACTACTAAAGACCCATTGTTAAATGTGTTTCATGCAGTTTCAGAAACGATGTTCCGGGTAACGCACATCATCATGAAATATGCACCTGTGGGTGTGTTTGGTTTAATCGCAGTAACTGTTGCTAACTTCGGTTTTACTTCACTCATTCCATTAGCTAAATTGGTAGTGTTGGTTTATGCTGCTATCTTTTTCTTTGCTTTTGTGGTTTTGGGTATTACCGCAAAAATGTTTGGAATCAACATCTTTATCTTGTTTAAGATTTTAAAAGATGAATTGATTTTAGCATTCTCAACAGCAAGCTCGGAAACAGTTTTACCACGTATTATGCAAAAAATGGAAGCTTACGGTGCGCCAAAAGCAATTTCCAGTTTTGTGATCCCAACAGGTTATTCATTTAACCTCGACGGTTCTACACTTTACCAAAGTATCGCAGCAATCTTTATTGCACAGCTTTATGGTATAGATATGTCAATCGGTCAACAGGTAATCTTGGTTATTACTTTGATGATTACTTCTAAAGGTATTGCTGGTGTTCCTGGCGTATCATTTGTTGTCCTATTAGCAACTTTACATACTGTTGGTATCCCGCTTGAAGGCTTAGCATTTATTGCTGGTGTTGACCGTATTATGGATATGGCTCCTACTGCTTTGAACGTTGTTGGTAAAGCACTTGCTGTACTTGTAATCAGTAAATGGGAAAAACAATACGACTCTGAAAAAGCTGCCGCTTATGAAGCAACATTTAAATAAGATAGCTTTCTTTTAGTTGTAAAAAAACCCGCGAATATCGCGGGTTTTTTATTGGGTTATTTCAAAACGCGTTGATAAAGTTCTAGTGTTTGATCACACATATCTTTTAAGCTAAACATAGTGACAGGAGCAACGATTTGAGGTTGTTCAATATGCTTTTTCACAGTCTCGATTAATGCTTTTTCATTTTCTGCTTCAACAAGACCTTGGGGGTATACATTCGATAAAATCTCGGCAACACCGCCACGGTTCCAGCCAACCACTGGCGAACCCACTGAAAGTGCTTCTAAGGCTGTTCTACCGAATGTTTCGGCTTGATTGGATAGAGAGAGCACAATATCGCTAAAAGCGAGCCATTCCCGAATATCTGAGCGATGACCTACGAAGGTAATTTTATCTGCGAGCCCTTTACTTTGAATAGTACTTTGCAATTCACTTAAGTAAGCTTGCTTTTTGGCATCAGCACCACCGACAACAACCGCATGTAGCTGAGGATATTGCGACTGAAGTTGTTGCATCAGTTCAATTAAACTTTCATGCCCCTTTAAGCGTGTAATACGACCAGGTAAGCAAAGTAAAAACTTATTTTCAAGCTCAGGAAAGTCATTAAAAACTTGGTTAAACCACTGTGCTGAGGGCTGGTAATTATGTGGAAAAGCGGCAGGGTCAATGCCTCGATAAATCCGCACAATATCTTGCGGTGGACAGTTTTTATAATGGTCAGTGATGTATTTAACCACGCTGTCAGAAACAGCAATCACTTTTTCAGCTTGAGTCATAATGGCACTATAACGATTAACCGAATAGAAACCATGTACAGTGCTAATGAGGTGAGGGCGTTTGTTTGCAGGTATTTTTCTTAAGGCAAAGTGAGTAAGCCAAGCTGGTACACGAGAGCGCACATGAACAATATCAGGTTGATGCTGTTCAATCAGCCGACGTAAAGAACGAATTTGCCACAAGCTTGAAAGTGATTTTTTATGAATTGGTAGCGTTAAGTGAATAGAACCTTCAGCTTCAAGTTGAGACACTAATCGTCCGCCATTAGACACAACCAGAGATTGATGGCCTTGTGCAACCAGTGCACGTGCAATTTCTAGTGTGCCGCGTTCTACGCCACCGCTATTGAGTTCTGGGAGAAGTTGCATCACTTTCATTGTTTTTTGCCTTATACATTTATAAAAGATGTACCATCTATAGATACATCATTTCAAACTAAATCATTATCCGGAATTTACTATCGTGCTAGCGACATGGATGTCGCTGTTTCGCTGTGTTACAAGGAGGTAACATCAGCGGAACAAAGGATTTTTGCTTACTTTTTATCCTTAAAAAGTAAGGTCTGCCTATTGGATAGTATTTGAATTTCACTTTAAATTAAGGCTGTGTCTGTCATCAATTTAAAATCATTACAGCGTTATCTTAATAAATCTCTTCATATCCCTCAGGACGTGTCTTAAAACGACGATGGAACCACATATATTGAGTCGGTGCGATGCGAAGCTGATTTTCAATAATTTTATTAACTCGAGTTGCATCATCGACTTCATCTTCAGTTGGCATATTGTCTACCGCAGGTTCAATCAAAATATGATATTTAGGGTCCTGTACATCACCGTGACGATAAAAATATAAAGGAACGGCAACTGCCTTAGAGATTTTTAGTAAACGACGATGAGCAGTTACTGTGGCCGCTGGTACGCCAAAGAATGGTGCCATCACCCCTTGCTTGAGTCCAAAGTCTTGATCGGGGCTATACCAAATGGCATCGCCATCTTTAAGGTGACGAATTAAACCACGCATATCATCATGGTCGATTTGTGCTTTATAAATGGTGCCACGGCAACGATAAATCAGCATATCGAGCAATGGGTTATTTTGAGGTCGATAGACAACATCTGGTTCAAAATACTGAGCACAAACATAGCCGCCAGCATCAAGAAGCGTGCTGTGAGTACCCAATAATAAAACACCTTTGCCCTGAGCTTGAGCATTGGTAATGTGTTCTAAGCCTTCAATGGTGACACGGTTTTTAAACCAGTAAGGCTTATACCATGCGTTTAATGTCTCAAACACACCAAGCATCATATCTACAAAAACTTGCTTAGCTTGTTGCTGTACTTTTTCGGCTGACCATTCGGGAAAGCAGACTTCTAAATTACGAATAGTTGTTTTTCGGCGAGATTTTAAATATCTCCAAGCAAGATTTGCTAAGCCATGAGCCAGACGCCACTGAATTGCCCATGGTAAAATAGCCAAAAGCATTAAAAAAACAATGGCAATCCAAATACCCCAATATTTAGGTAATAAAAAGGACCATTGAAATTCACCGGGCGTATAAGTCTGCTTTTGGCTCATAACGATATAAAGAATTCAAAATTAAAACTGGCAAAAGTGTATCACGAACTGAATTTATCGTCGTAATACACTGTTGAATTGAGTGGTTAAGATGAGGAAGTAAAACGCGGTTATCGACGATTTTCTAAAAGAATGCGAACAGCAAGACCAGCTAACACCGTTCCCATAAGCCAGCGTTGTATATTTGCCCAAAGAGGCTTTTGTTGAAGAAAAAGGGCAATGCTACCCGCGGAAAGTACAATTACCGCATTTACCGAGACGCTAACAAAAATTTGAATAGTACCGAGTTGAATGGATTGCCATAAAATACTGCCTTGTTGTGGGTGAATAAATTGTGGCAATAACGATAAATACATAATCGCAATTTTAGGATTAAGTAGATTTGTAGCAAAACCCATTAAAAATAGTTTAGCTGGAGAGTCTACTGATAATTGTTTTACATCAAAAATTGGGGATGCATTGGGACGTAGCGCTTTCCATGCTAGCCAGAGTAAATAAATTGCTCCTGCAATACGTATGGTGTCGTAAGCATAAGGAACTGCAACAATAAGCGCTGTAATCCCGAAAGAAGCGCAAAGCATATAAAATACGAAGCCAACGCCAACGCCAGCGAGTGAAATAAATCCCGCCATTTTTCCTTGGCAAATTGAACGAGAAATAAGATAAATCATGTTTGGGCCAGGGGTGAGCACCATTGCCAAACAGATTAATCCGAATGCTAAAATTTGAGAAAGATCTAGCATGAAAAATACTCGAATATTATTATATTGGTAGATATAACATAATTATTTTTATAAGTCTTATATTCAATCAGAGTGTTATTTAAAACTATTAAGTCTAACTAAACTTAATCACTTATCATGTACTTTTTATAGCTTTTTTGCTTTAAAAATTTATAGATATTCTGAAAAAAGCCCCCTTAATTTAAGGAGGCTTTTTTACTTACTTTAAAGGAAATAAAAGTGAATTAATTTCCTTTGCTCATTTGTTCAAGTTCATCCCAGCGTTCTAATTTTTCAAGTAATACCTCTTCAATTTCTGCGAGACGCTGACTTGCTTTGGTTGCTTCATCGGCATTACTGACAAACCATGAACCATCTGCCAGCTTGTCAGAAAGTTCTGCTTGTTCAACTTCCAGTTTCTCGATTTCGGCAGGAAGTTGCTCAAGTTCACGTTGGTCTTTATAACTCAGTTTGACCTTTTTAACATTACTTTGTGCTGCGGCTTTTTCAGCTTCGGCTTTTGCCTGAGCTTTTTTTACGTCAGACTTTTGGTCTACGACTTTATCATCTGGACGCTGCTGCAAATAGTCTTGGTAGCCACCAATGTACTCTGCAATATTACCTTTACCATCAAAGACCCAAGTTGATGTTACGACATTGTCCATAAATGCACGGTCATGCGAAATGAGTAATAGAGTACCTTTATATTCAGAAAGCATCTCTTCAAGTAGTTCAAGAGTCACCATGTCCAAGTCGTTGGTTGGTTCGTCCATCACAATCAGGTTCGATGGTTTAAGCAGTAATTTAGCAAGTAAAATACGGTTACGCTCACCACCAGAAAGGGCTTTTACTGGTGTACGTGCACGTTCAGGTGAAAACAAGAAGTCTTGTAGATAGCTATAGATATGTCGACGATTACCGTTTACATCAACAAAGTCAGAGCCTTCTGAAACGTTTGCCATCACTGTCTTTTCAAGGTCTAAGGCATTACGTAATTGATCAAAATAGGCTACTTCTAATTGTGTACCTGTCTTAACAGAACCACCGTGCTCGATTTCACCTAAAATGGCTTTAATTAACGTCGTTTTACCGACACCATTATCACCTACTAGGCCAATACGGTCACCACGCATGACTAGTGTAGAGAAATCTTTAATCAGTGGCTTATCATCATAAGATACACTTAGGTGCTCAATATCAAATACTAATTTACCAGAGCGATTTGCTTCTTGAGTCGCCATGCTCACTTTGCCTTGTTGTGAACGGCGAGCTTTCGATTCTTCACGTAAAGCTTTTAAGGCGCGCACACGGCCTTCGTTACGCGTACGACGAGCTTTAATCCCTTGGCGAATCCAAGCTTCTTCTTCAGCTAACTTTTTATCAAATAAAGCATTTTGTTTCTCTTCTGCTTCCATTTGCTGAGCTTTAAGCTCTAAATAACGTGAATAGTTGCCTTCGTAGCCACGTAGGATGCCACGGTCAAGTTCAACAATTCGAGTCGCAATGCTATCTACAAAAGAGCGGTCATGCGAGATAAATAAAAGTGTTAAATTATTTTGATCGAGTAGGAATTTTTCTAGCCACTCAATACTTTCAACATCTAAATGGTTGGTTGGTTCGTCTAGAAGTAATACGTCTGGCTGCGTTAAAAGAGCACGAGCAAGTAAAACACGGCGTTTACGTCCACCTGAAAGATCTGCCAAATCTGCATTTGGATCGAGTCCCATTTTACTTAACAGGGCATTGACCTTGTTTTCGAGTGCCCAGCCGTCGAGTTGGTCGAGCTTATGCTGTAGGTTGCCCATACGGTCACAAGCTTCCATATCTCCCAGCATACAAGCATCAGTTGCTTCATGATAAGCTCTGAGTACTTCGGCAGCTTCTCCTGCACCATCTGCGACAATGTCAGCAACCTTACCTGAATCCATTGGAACGTCTTGGGCTAACATTGAAACTGTTAAACCATTTTGAATGGAAACTTCACCAGAATCTGGTAATAGGCTTCCCTCGATCAGTTTAAGTAAAGTAGACTTACCTTCACCATTACGCCCAATTAAACAGACTCGTTCGCCACGTTCTAGATTAAAGTTCGCGCCATCGAGCAGGGCAGGTCCGCCAAAAGCAAGTTGGACATCCCTTAGGGTAATATAGGCCATAATGTTTTCCAGAATCTCAAATGAGGATTTAAATGACTAAACCACCATATCATGATGATCAAGCGTCATTTTCCGCACCCATTGAAGATTTGCAAGTGCGAATTACATTTTTGGATGATTTAGTTGAACAATTAAATCAACAACTCGCTATTCAAACTCAAGAAATAGCTGATTTGAAAAAACAAATGCAATTTCTTTATCAACGTGTGGAATCGTCGGATTTGTCAGAAGGTATTGCCCCTTTTGATCCATTAACGAATAAACCTCCTCACTATTAATAAAAAGGCAAGTTCGATACTTGCCTTTTTATTTGGGAATATTTTCAATTTTGTTTAAAAACCTTGTAAGACGATCTTACCTTTTGTTGTGCCACTTTCAATTTGCTGATGAACTCGTTTTAAATTTTCAGCATTAATTGGACTTATAACTTCTGTCACAGTTGTTTTGATTTTCCCTTCATCAACCAGCTTGCTGACTTCATTTAATAGTTCACTTTGTTTTACCATATCTTCGGTCTGAAACATTGAACGTGTAAACATAAATTCCCAATGCACAGATACAGACTTTGACTTAAACGGTTTGATATCTAACTGTTCAGGATCATCAATAAGCCCAAAACGGCCTTGCGGTGCAATCAACTCGACAATATCTGCTAAATGCTGATCTGTTTGAGTGGTTGAGAACACATATAAAGGTGCAGTTAAACCTAATTGCTTGATTTGGGCTGCTAAGGGGTGACGGTGATCTAACACATAATCTGCTCCAAGTTGCTTAACCCAGTCTTGAGTTTCTGCTCGTGAAGCTGTTGCAATAATTGTTAGGTTTGTCAGCTGCTTAAGAAGTTGAATGGTGATTGAGCCAACACCGCCAGCTCCACCAATCACTAATATTGTTGTGCTTTCTGGCGCTTTCTTTGGAACTTGCAGGCGATCAAATAACATCTCCCAAGCCGTGATTGCAGTTAAAGGGAGAGCTGCCGCCTCGGTTAATTCTAAAGTTTTTGGTTTATGGCCAACAATGCGTTCATCAACGAGTTGTAATTCGCTATTACTACCTTGACGATTAAGAGCACCTGCATACCAAACAATATCGCCAATCTTAAATTGAGTAACTTTGTCTCCAATCGCTTCAACTACCCCTACTGCGTCCCAGCCAAGCGTTTTCCACTGATTATTTTTAGGGCTTACATTCTTTCGAATTTTAGTATCTACCGGATTTACTGAGACAGCTTGTACACGAACAAGTAAATCATGTCCTTCAGCAATAGGAGCATTGAGTTCAATATCAACGAGTGCTTCTGGCGATGTAATGGGACCAGCTTTTTGATATGCCACAGCTTTCATAATTATCCTTCCTCTTGTTGAGAGTTTGATCATAACGTAAGCTTAAAATAAGTGACTACAGACAAATAACGCTCATAGTGTCAAAAAGGATACTGTAAAATGGCAAAAGTACGACATTCAAGTTTTGATTGCTCTCCGGGTTGTTCAGTGGAGGCGGCGATTAGTTTGATTGATGGAAAATGGAAATGCGTCATTCTTTGGCATTTATTTAATGAAGGCACCTTGAGGTTTAACGAAATTCGAAAGCGTGTTCCGAGCATTACCCAAAGAATGCTGACAAATCAGCTACGTGAATTGGAACAAGATGGAATTATTCATCGGGAAGTCTATCCTCAGGTACCACCTAAAGTAGAATACTGCCTGACTGATTTGGGACAAAGTCTTGAGAAAATTCTGTTTGCTTTAAAACAGTGGGGGGATGCTCATATTGACCAGTTTGGAAAGTTGACACTTGTTGATGGCCATCCGAATCCTTAATGATATTTGTGTCAGCTCATCGCAATTTGCACTGTGAAATCTGACTATTTTGAAGCTTGCCCCTGTATCGGGCATTATTTTTATGATGAAACTTGCGTTTTCTGGTCAGCTTATGCAACTCTAATAAAAGAGATTAATAGGTTTTGCTATGGACAATATGGGAATTTGGGTTACCGTTATCATTGTTCTTTTCGTACTAGGCTCCATTTTTGGTTTAAGAGTGAGCCCACGTGAAAAGGCACTTGGTATTATGCGTGATAAAGCTCGTAAAATGGGTTTACACCCGCGTGTAATCGTTGCACCTGAATGGACACATGTCCCAATGGCGACTGAAAAGCGTGCCAGCATGGTTGCTTATTATAGTGTATTGATTCCCGATGCCCGTTTATCTTTAATGCGCGCTCGCGTTGTAGACGGCAAATTAAAAGTGGTTCAGGGTGATGAGAAATTTAATGATTCTCCCATTGCATTAAAAGGGATTTATGCTATTGATATGCAGGCAAACTGTGTAGGGCTTTATTGGGATGAGGAATCAGACCTGAGAGCAACACAATTAGATGAGATGAAGGCTTATCTGTTGAACTTGGCTAAAGCCTGATTTTTAAATTTATTGGTATAGGAATAACATTTTATATGGCGAATACCTCGCGCTCTGCATCTCAAAGCACAGCATCTACTGCACCTGCTGCACATAAACGTGCCTTAGTGATTGTGGAGTCGCCTGCCAAAGCGAAAACCATCAATAAATATCTGGGTTCGCAATACATTGTAAAGTCTTCTGTAGGTCACGTGCGTGATTTGCCAACAGGTGGCAGTAAATCAACTGAGAAAAAGCCGGCTGCACGGACTAAACTCACTGAAGCAGAAAAAGAACAAAAAGCCAGTCAGGCTTTAGTTAATCGTATGGGGGTTGATCCTGAACATGGTTGGGAAGCTCATTACGAAGTTCTGCCAGGTAAGGAAAATGTTGTTGCTGAACTAAAAAAACTCGCCAAAGATGCCGATGCAATCTATCTCGCAACGGACTTGGATAGAGAAGGGGAAGCCATTGCTTGGCACCTAAGAGAAGTTATTGGTGGTGATGACAGTCGTTATCATCGCGTGGTATTTAACGAAATTACTAAAAATGCCATTCAAGAAGCATTTAAACAACCTACACGCCTAGATTTAAACCGAGTTAATGCTCAGCAAGCACGCCGTTTCTTAGACCGTGTTGTTGGCTTTATGGTTTCACCATTGCTGTGGGAAAAGATTGCCCGTGGTTTATCGGCAGGTCGTGTACAGTCTGTAGCAGTGAAACTGGTTGTAGAGCGTGAAAGAGAAATTCGTGCTTTTATACCAGAAGAATACTGGCAAGTTTTTGCAGATACTCAAGCCAAGAAAGATGACATTCGTCTTGAAGCAGTTAAGCAAGCTGGTAAAACCCTTAAACTGAAAAATAAAGCTGAAACTGATGCTTTATTGGATGTTTTAAAAGGTGCTGAATATAAAGTTGCACAGCGTGAAGATAAACCGACTAAGGTCAATCCAAGTGCACCGTATATCACTTCAACGCTGCAACAGGCTGCAAGTACACGTCTAGGTTTTTCTGTAAAGAAAACAATGATGCTAGCGCAGCGTCTATATGAAGCAGGTTTTATTACCTATATGCGTACTGACTCAACGTTCTTGAGTGATGATGCAGTAAGCATGGTACGTGCTCATATTGAAAGCCAATTTGGTGAGAAGTATTTACCTGCAAAACCAAACCGCTATGGTAACAAAGCTGGTGCTCAAGAAGCCCATGAAGCAATTCGTCCTTCTAATGTTGCGCTTACAGGTGACCAACTTGCAGGTGTAGAGCGTGATGCTCAGCGTTTATATGATTTGATCTGGCGTCAGTTTGTTGCTTGTCAAATGACTCCAGCAGAATATTTATCTTCAACTTTAACGGTTGAAGCTGCTGATGTTGAATTGAAGGCAAAAGGCCGTACGCTTGTATTTGATGGTTTTACACGAGTGCGTGGTGCCAACAAGTCTGATGACGATATTATTTTGCCTGCAATTAAAGTAGGCGAAATTTTAAAATTAGAGAAGTTAGACCCAAGTCAGCACTTTACTAAACCACCTGCACGTTTTACTGAAGCTTCTTTGGTTAAAGAACTCGAAAAACGTAGTATTGGTCGTCCTTCGACTTATGCAGCTATTATTTCTACGATTCAAGAACGTGGCTACGTTAAGTTAGAAAACCGTCGTCTTTTCGCCGAAAAAATGGGTGAAATTGTCACGGATCGTCTTGATGAAAGTTTCAATAACTTGATGAACTATGCATTTACAGCAGACCTTGAGGGGCAGCTCGATAAAGTTGCAACAGGCGAGCGTAACTGGAAAGAGTTACTTGATACTTTCTACGGTGACTTCAAAAAACGTCTTACTAATGCTCAGGGCGAGCACGGAATGCGCCGTAACCAACCGGTTGAAGTGCCAGCAGTACATTGTCCTGAATGTTCACGTCCAATGCAGATTCGTACAGGTACAACAGGCGTATTCTTAGGTTGTTCTGGATATAACTTGCCGCCTAAAGAGCGTTGTAAAGGTACTTTGAACTTAACACCTGTTGAGTCCTTAGCTGCTCTTTCTGATGATGATGGTGCTGAAACCGCAGACTTGATGTCAAAACATCGTTGTGCAAAATGTGGCACAGCCATGGACAGCTATGTAATTGATGGTGGTCGTAAACTACATGTATGTGGTAACAACCCTGATTGTGACGGTTTTGAGCTTGAAGAAGGCGAGTTCAAGATTAAAGGCTACGATGGACCAACCATTCCGTGTGATAAATGTGATGGTGAAATGCAGCTTAAGACTGGCCGTTTTGGTCCGTATTTCGCTTGTACAAGCTGTGACAATACTCGTAAGGTCTTGAAAAGCGGTCAGCCTGCACCTCCACGTGTAGAACCGATCAAGATGGAACATTTGCGCTCAACAAAGCATGATGACTATTTCGTGTTGCGTGATGGTGCTGCTGGTCTGTTTTTGGCCGCAAGTAAATTCCCGAAAATTCGTGAAACACGTGCGCCAAAAGTTGCGGAATTGCGTAGTGTTGCTGCTCAGCTTGATCCTAAATATCAATTTATTTTACAAGCACCAGACGTGGACCCTGAAGGTAATCCGACAGTTGTGAAATTCAGTCGTAAGAATCAATCACAATATGTAGGTTCGGAAACTCCAGAAGGCAAACAAACCAAATGGAGCCTAATTTATCAAAATGGTAAATGGGTTGAGGGCTAATTAAGTCCACAATAAAAAATGCTAGCTCAGCTAGCATTTTTTATATCTAAAACAATAAAAGAAAATTTTAAATGCATGGGGAAAAAGAATGTGGAAAAACATTCGAGTTTTATGTTTGTTAATTATTTTATTGATTGTTGCTGTTCAGGCATGGCGAGATCAAAACCAAGACTGGAATCAACCTATTGTTGTCGTTTTACATCCTATTAATGCAGATGGTTTGCAGACAACAGAGAGCTATATTCATCAGTTGCAATACACTGATTTTGATAAAATAAAAAATTATTTAGGAGAATGGTCGCAGCATTATCGTGGTCAATCAGGAAACTTTGTAATTCGTTTAGGCCAGCCATTACAGCAACGACCTCCTGAGGTTCCTCAAAATGCCAATATCTTTCATGTGATGTGGTGGAGTTTAAAGTTCCGTTTTTATGCATGGCGACATCAACAATCTGAAGATAATGGGGCATCACTTAAACTCTATTTAAATTATTACGATCCCCATTATCAAAAAGTTTTGATCCATTCGACTGCTTTGGAAAAAGGTCGTATTGGTAGTGTGAATTTATTTGCGACCAACACACAAGCTTCCCAAAATCAGGTCGTGATTGTTCATGAGCTATTACATGGCTTTGGGGCACAAGACAAATATGATTTAAAAACTGGTCAACCGCTTTATCCTCTAGGTTATGCGTACCCTGAAAAAGAGCCTTTATATCCGCAGACTGACGCTGAAATCATGGGTGGTCGAACACCATTATCCGAGCAGAGCAGTAAAATGCCGAATGGTTTACATGAAACAATAATAGGTTTACCTACAGCTCAAGAAATTGGTTGGGTGAAATAAAATTGTGGATAAATACTGCTTTATCCACATTAATTGATAAGAAACGATGCAGATTTTATACAGACAAAAAATGTGAAGTACATCACTATTATTGGGTAGGTGAAATTCTAATACCTGATAATAAGAGTGGCCATGATGAAAACTGTCGGTAATGATTTGGTACGTAATCAGTTACATGCTGATCGTAAGTGGTATTTGATATTAGGCTTTGTGCTTATTGGCTTTGGTCTGATTTTGTTTAGTTCATTACCATTTGCGACCTTTTCTGTCGTTTTTTTATTTGGAATACTCATGATGGTCGGAGGTGTTTTACATCTTGTTGCGGCTATTAGTGTTTTAAAAGGCGCAAGCCGATGGTTATGGGCACTGTTTGGTGTACTTTATTTAATAGCTGGTTATTACGCTTTTTCTACTCCTGTAAAAACAGCGGTAGTTTTAACAAGCTTACTATCGATTGCACTTATCATCGCTGGGACTATACGTACAATAAACGCAATTTTACTTAAGCCAATTACGGGCTGGGGTTGGACTTTATTCTCCGGATTATTAACACTCGCTACAGGTATTTTAATTTTGGTTTCTAAAGACTCACCTTTTTGGGTGTTAGGAATGTTCCTTGCTATTGATATCCTATTTCAAGGAATTAATTTTCTAGGTTTGGCTTCTGCGATTAAGCACCTACCATCTAGTTCAAAAACAATATCTTAAATAAGAAAATTGAATCAAAGAGCACTTTAGGTGCTCTTTTTGTTTTTAGGGCGAGCAGACGCATCTATGGTTGGGTCTGTTAAACTATGTCTTGGTGTTTTAGCGATATGTGTTATGAGTCTTGCAAAATTAATTAATGAACTAAATGCTCAGCAAAAAAAAGCAGCCACGACATCTGCGCAGAACTGTTTAGTTTTGGCGGGTGCTGGTTGTGGCAAGACAAAGACAATTGTTGCACGTGCCGCCTATTTAATTGATCAAGGCTTACCAGCGAATCAAATCCAGATTTTAACTTTTACTCGACGTGCTGCGAGTGAGATTGTTGCAAGGGTAGAGCAGCATGTAGGAGCACAGGCAAAGGGCCTAAGAGCTTCGACTTTTCATACTTTTTGTATGTATTTACTGCGCCGTAATCCACAAGCTTTTGGCTTAAATCAATTTAGTATTATTGATCGCGATGATCAGTTACTGATGTTCCGTTTATTAAGAGGTAAAGACAAAGATAATGTTTTACCTAAAGCGGCAGAGCTGTGTGATTTATATTCCTATGCAAGAAATACTCAAACCAAGCTTTCTGAAGCACTGCTTAAGCAACTTCCAGAAGCCTATGAGCACAAGGCACAAATTGCTGAGTTGATGAAAACTTATGAGCAACGTAAAAGAGAGCGTAATTTTTTAGATTACGACGATATCTTGTCGATTGTGGCTGTTCATTTACAAAACTCAGAAGCGTTGATCAATTGGGTAGCGGGCTTTTGTCAGGCATTGCTAGTTGATGAAATGCAAGATACAAACCCTTTGCAATGGGCTTTGTTACAGCCCTTAATTGGTAAAGTGAAGTTATTTTGTGTGGGTGATGATGCGCAGTCCATTTATGGCTTTCGTGGTGCAGACTTTGAAAATATTCATTCTTTTAAAGAACGAATACCCGATGCAGAAGTACTTACACTGGCTTTAAATTATCGCTCGACCCAAGAAATTCTAGATTTATCAAATTGGTTGTTGGCACATAGCCCAATCGATTATCAAAAACAGCTACAAGCGCATCGTGGCCAAGGGCAAAAGCCACAGCTACATTTGTTTGGTAATGAGTTTGAAGAAGCAAACTGGATCGCACAAGATTTAATAACACGCCATCAGCAAGGTGCAAACTGGCATGACCACATGGTGTTAGTCCGTTCTGGCTATAGTGCCCGATATCTAGAAGGGGCTTTTATTGCTGCTGAAATACCTTATCGTTTTATTGGCGGGGTAAAGCTTCTTGAGTCGGCCCATGTAAAGGATGTGCTCAGTCTCTTACGTATTGTGAGTAACCCTCACGATGATTTGGCTTGGATGCGCTTTTTAACCTTATGGGATGGGATTGGCGATGTTGGAGCGAGTAAGTTAGCCCAAGAACTGATGGGAATTGTTGATGTCGAGGAGCGCTGTCAGCGACTTGAACGCCATGGCAAGGTACCACTACAAGCGATTTTAATTTTAAAACAGCTAGATGTATTACAGCAGCATGTTGAGGTAAGTATTGGCTTGGCTCTTGATGCTTTAGGTGAACAGCTAGAGCAAAATTATAAAACTAAAGATTGGTCGCGTCGTTTAAAAGACTTTGATTTGGTTAAGCAACTTGCACGAAAGCATGCGTCGTTAGGTGAATTCCTTGAGGAATATGTACTTGAGCCGATTTCAGTTTCTGAAATTGAAAAAGCTGCTGATCAAGATTTAGTAACTTTAATTACGATTCATTCAGCTAAGGGTGCCGAACAGAAAGTTTGTTATGTACCTCACGTATCGCCAAATCAATATCCTTATGCAAGGGCTCAGGGTGATTTTGATGATGTTGAGGAAGAACGCCGTGTGCTATATGTTGCCTTAACGCGTGCTGAAAATGAATTAATTTTGACGAAGCAAAACCTTAATACGTGGTCGCAAGACACTTATGATGAGCAAGGTCGTAAAGTTGAGAGTTATTTCTTAAATGATCTGCCTGCACACTTGGTTCAAGCAAAAATTCATAGGCAAGTACCTCAGCAATTTACTAAAAAACAATGGAACAGATCTCCTGCAGTAAATTTAGGTTTTGGTATCGATCTGGACTAAACTACTGTATAAGACGCTGTGATTACTTAAATGTATATTGGCCCTCCCTTTTATTGCCAATTAAGGTTAGAAAATGAAAATATTAGTTCGTAATTTAGATCGTGCTGTAAGTGAAGCTGAAGTTTTAGAGTTGTTTAAGGCATATGGTAAAGTTGATACATGTGTTCTGGTGACTGATAAAGACACAGGTAAATCGAAAGGCTTTGGTTTTGTTGAAATGCCGAATCCACGTGAAGCGATTAAGGCAATTAAAGGCTTAAATACGCTTAAAGTTAAAGGCTATGGAATTCGAGTTAAAGCAGCCGAAGAATAAGTTTTTCTGATGAAAAGACAATTTTTAGCTCTCTCGATTGTAACGCCCAATGGTATTCGTATTGCTGAAGGTATCAAAACACTTGAAGTGCGTTCATGGGTGCCTACGCAGTTACCAGTGAAAGATCTATTAATTGTCGAAAACCAGAACTTTCTGATTAAAGATACTGATGAAGAGGAAGGAGTTGCTGTCGCTTTAGTTGATGTCGACTCTATTCACCCTTGGCGAAATGACGAGGTCAATTTAGCCTGTGCATCTGCTTGGAGTGAAGGCTATTTTGCTTGGGTCTTAAGTAATGTTCGTCCTATAAAACAGCCAGTGAAAATTTTAGCTAAACGTAAAATTTATCAAGTTGAGCTGGATTTACCATAAATAACGTTGATTTTATCAATGGAGTCGTTAAGCTAAGAATAGCTATTGCAATGGCGATTTTAGAACAGGAAAGTTTAGTTATGTCACGTGTTGCTCGTTATCATGCCGATCGTACCAATCAGAAGCTCTATTTTGCACGTCTAGCGTGTCAACAGGCAGAGCAGACCGATCATGTGCAGCAGGTACAAGCTTACCGTGAAGCAGCTGTATTTCATTTACATGGCGCAATGTTAGCGTTCTTACAAGAATTGGTACGTTATTACCGTTTAAATGATTTGCAACCCACCTTAAAATCTATAGAGGAACATATGGCGGCAAAAGGGCAGGTTTCTCCTGAAGTGTCCGTTTTGCAGCAATTGGCAAAAGATGGTTTTGTTGCAGAGTTAAAACGAGCTTATCGTATGTGCCAATACGCCCCAGAACCAAAAGAACCGACTCCGGAAGAAGAGACTTCTTCTAACCTCATTATTAAAGTGACACAAGGGCCTCAGTCTTGGTTGCCAGATGTTAAAATCTTGCGTGAATGGCATCGAGAATTAAGTCATTTAATTGATGGTTTTCGTAACGAAATGGTCGAGTTCTAAAATTAAACTGCCTAGATGCTTGAAATTTAGACTAGGTGTGCCTATATAAATAAGACAAGAGATGCAAAGTGCAAGGGTGCTTTGCCACCATGTTGAAACATGGAGGAAGTATATGTCTATACAGCAATTGAAAGAGTTATTTGGAAATCAAGAAGCAGTGTTGGAATTAGTTCAACTCGAAGGTGGTGAACTCGCCTTGCGTAATGCAGGTTCTGAGAATGAACCCTTGGTTAAAATTCAATTTAGCGATGAAGTCAAAGCAATCTTGGGTGAGCAGACTCCAGTTGTTGCTCAGCATATGATTCAGGCTGCATTGTTTGGACTGTTGGAAAAGCAGGTAAACGAGTGGCAGGCTGAGGTATTAGACGAACAGCCTAAATTCTTGAGTTAAAAAAAGCGTACTCTTGAGTACGCTTTTTATATGGAGTTAATGAACCGTTGACTGATGAGCAAGCTCGATCTGATTTAAGATGTGGTGGCTCATATTCTTTGCCATTTCTTCTTTTGCATAGAACACCTCTCCAATATTTTCGTCACGGATAACCGCTGCTTCTTCTTTGCTTTCCGCGCAAATTAATACCTGAATTTGTGGGTTTAATTGCTTGGCAATCGCCACAATACGGTGAATATCTAAAATATCCATAGGTGAGATTACTAAGAGTCGTGCATGCATGATATGTGCTTGAATTAAAACACTCGGTTCAGTAGCAACACCACTCACAGCAGCAATATTTGCATTACGTAGTTTTTCTACGATTTCACGATTCTCTTCTGCAATAACGACTTTAATATTCTCATTAATTAAATTTTCAGTAATACGTCTTCCCACACCGCCATATCCCACAATCACAACCTGATCACGTAAGTAAGCTTGATCAACTTCATCGGGTAACATTGCTAATGGGTCACCACTACGTTCAAGCAGTAGAGCTAAGTGAGAGCGTTCACGAATCCAGCGTTGTACAGGCTCAATGGCTGAGAAGATGAAAGAGTTAAGCGTAATTGAAAATAAAGCGCCAGCTAGAATTAAATTCTGAGCTTCTAAGCTTAATAGGCCTAAAGAAACACCGAGTGTCGCCAAAATAAATGAAAACTCACCAATCTGTGCAAGGCTTGCCCCGACTGTTAAAGCTGTATTGATTGGATAGCGGAAGAATAAAACCAGTGCCATTGCAGCAAGAGTCTTACCCACCATAATAATCGCGATAACAGCTAAAATATGGAGCGGACTCTCCACAAGAATATGTGGATCAAACAGCATACCCACAGAAACGAAAAATAAAATCGAGAAAATTTCACGTAGAGGAAGAGTTTCTTCTTCTGCACGATGGCTAAAGTCTGATTCTTTAACGACCATACCCGCAAAGAATGCGCCTAAAGCCATTGAAACCCCAAAGATGGCATAAGAGCCGTAAGCAATCGAAACAGCAGCAGCGACGACAGTCAGCGTAAATAGCTCTCTTGACCCTAACCGAGCAACGAATTGAATAATAATAGGTACAACACGCTTGCCTACAATAAGCATAAAGGCAATAAAGCCAATCACTTTTAATAAAGTTATTCCAAGGGTTAACCAGATATTTCCGTCTGCACCTGCTGGTGCTTTTCCACCGAGTAAAACAGCTGTAGCCGGAAGAAGTACTAAAACCAGTACCATCACTAAGTCTTCGACTAACAGCCAACCCACAGCAATTTTGCCGTTAACTGAGTCTAAAAGACCTCGGTCTCCTAATGCTTTTAATAATACAACCGTGCTCGCACACGATAGACTTAAGCCAAAAACGAGTGCAGACCCGAAACTCCATCCCCATAGCATTGAAACGCCAATACCAAGTAAGGTTGCAACAGCGATCTGTAAAATTGCGCCAGGCAAGGCAATACGACGAACTAGTAATAAGTCTTTTAATGAAAAGTGCATCCCTACACCAAACATCAGGAACATGACCCCGAGTTCTGCAAGCTGGTTGGCAAGGTGGATATCTGCTTCTATACCCGGTGTATTTGGGCTAATAATAATTCCGGCAATTAAATAGCCGATAAGAGGGGGGAGTCGTAATCGGGCTGCAATATAGCCAAAAATGAGGGCAACGCCGAAACCAACAGCAAGTAAAATAATTAAATCTACGTCATGCGGCACTAAAAACTCCTTTTACGTGAGTTAGGCTAAAAACAAGCATAAAAAATGCCAAGGCGGAATGTAGAGAAAGTTTAACAAAAAGGTGGGTATAAAAAAAATGCAAAAAAAAACGACTTCATAAAGAAGTCGTTTTTTTCGAGGCTAAAATTATTTGATTTTAGCTTCTTTGAAAATCACGTGTTGACGGATTTTTGGATCAAATTTTTTGATTTCCATTTTTTCCGGCATAGTACGTTTGTTTTTAGTCGTGGTATAGAAGTAACCTGTACCAGCTGAAGAAACGAGGCGAATCTTATCACGCATTGCTCAGACTCCTTAGATCTTTTGACCTTGAGCACGAAGGTCTGCAACAACCTTTTCGATACCCAATTTGTCAATAATACGCATACCTTTAGTGGTTAAACGAAGACGTACAAAACGTTTTTCGCTTTCTAACCAGAAACGGTGGTGGTGCAGGTTCGGCTCGAACCGGCGCTTGGTTTTGTTGTTGGCGTGTGAGACGTTGTTACCAACGACTGGACGCTTGCCGGTAACTTGGCAAACCTTAGACATGGTGTAACTCCATTGATTCAGCCAACAGCAAATCTGTGGCCAGTCATACTAAATGTAAACGGATGAATTCATTCAAGGGGCGTTTTATACCAAAAATACGATTAAAAGACAAGCGAAATTGGTAAAAACGAGGCATGATTTAGTATAACAGATCATGCCTTGATCAGTTAGCGCAACAAGGTTTTCGAAATGAAACGATGAATCGGCTTATTGAACGGTGGAAGAATGTATTTAAGGCTATAAAGTTTTGGATTTGACATCACCGAACGCTCATGAGAAAGGCTAAAAAAGCCCTCTGGTCCGTGATATTTACCCATACCTGATGCGCCAATTCCGCCAAACGGTAAATCATCTTGTGCAACATGGGTAATCACCATGTTAATTCCGAAATGCCCTGAATGGGTGTGTTGTGCAATATAGTCAGCACGCGCTTGATCATAGTCAAAATAATACATCGCTAGAGGACGTGGACGACTATTAATGAATTCGATGACTTCTTCTATTTGGTCATATTCTAAAATCGGTAGAATAGGCCCGAAGATTTCATTTTGCATAATATCCATTGCGGTCGTCACACCAGTGACTAAAGTTGGCGCAATTTTACGGACATCATCTAAAATTTCATTTTGCGGATTAATTTCAACAATACGTGCACCTTGATCACGGGCATTTTCAAGATAACCCTGAATGCGGTTGTACTGTTTATCATTAATAATAGAAGTGTAGTCTTGGTTGTTTCGGAAATGAGGGTACATTCCAGCTACAATCAATTTAAAGTTTTCGATGAACTCGGCAGTTTTGCCTCGTGGTAAGAAAATATGATCCGGCGCAACACAAGTTTGTCCTGCATTCCATAATTTACCTACAGCAATACGCTGGGCAACATCTTTCATGTCCATAGATGCATGCACAAGAGCAGGAGATTTTCCGCCTAACTCGAGAATTACTGGAACTAGGTTTTGAGCTGCGGCTGCCATCACTGTTTTACCAACAGAAGTTGAGCCTGTGAAAATCATTTTGTCAAAAGGCAAATGACTAAACGCATCTGAAATAATGCCACCACCATTTACCACAGCAACTAATTCTTGTGGAAATGCTTCTGCCAATGCACTTTCAAGGACACGTCCAAAGTTTGGTGAGGCGCTAGAAATTTTGATCATGGCATGGTTGCCTGCAGCTAGTGCACAGATCAGAGGTCCAACTGAAAGTAATAATGGGTAATTCCATGGTGTAATAATACCAATCACACCCATAGGCTGATATTGTACCCAACCTTTTGCTGGCTGATGTAATACACTGATGTGGCGTTTTGATGGTTTCATCCATGCAGTCAGATGTTTACTGTAATACTTGATTTGTTCCAAACTCGTGAGTAGTTCACCAATTTTTGTTTCCATAACTGCACGATTGCCATAATCAAGGTTAATTGCTTCGGCAATCTGATCTTGATATTTTACCAAGACTCTTTTAAGACGAGCTAAACGATCAATACGCTCTTTAGCAGTGGGTACCGGATGACGTAAATAAGCGAGCTTTTGTTGTTCAAGCAAATCATGTAAATGCTTAACATCATAAGGAAGCTGAGTCTCTGGATTTGTTTTTGTTTGACTGTTCATCGGTACTTACCAAATATACTGATATACTTATTTTTTAGAGTAAATACTCTAAATAGTCAAGTCGGTTTATGTGTTTAAGTCTTAACCATGTGAATTATTAAAGGTTATTAAAATGTCTCTACCTAAAGCTCTGAAGACAAAAGACCGGATTTTACAAATCAGTTTGCAGCTTTTTAACGAGCGAGGTGAACGGTCGGTTACAACCAATCATATTGCTGCGGAGTTAGGTATTAGTCCTGGAAACTTGTATTACCATTTCCGGAATAAGCATGAAATTATTAAAGAATTAATGTACCAATATCAGGTTGAGACTTTGGACATGCTTTCTTTACCTGAAGACAGACCACTAACGACCAATGATAAAATTAACTATTTTCAAGTATTAAGTGGTCAACTCTGGAGTTACCGTTTTATACATCGTGATGTCTATCATTTAGTTGAAAGTAACGAAGACTTTAAAAAGATTTATCCGCGTTTTGCGGGGCAGGTCATGCAGCAAGGGCAAAAAATTTATCAAGCCTTTGTCGATGCTGGTCTTATGAAAATGACGCCATCTGAAATTGAAGCGCTCATTATTAACTTATGGATTGTATTAACAAACTGGACAAACTTTTTATATATGTCTGGTCACATTAGTGACAATAACCACTTAGAAGAAAAATGGGTTTGGCAGGCATTACGTCAAATGGTTTTCCTTGAAGGTCCTTATCTTATGGGGGAAAGCCGAGCAACTTACGAGCAGTTGCTTGATTCACTGGGGCCTTCTGATCTATTCGCCAGCTTGTCGTCGTTAAAAGATGAATAGTTGTACTTGCCTATTTAGAGCGCTAGAATACTCGGCTTATTAAAAATTTGACTCAATTAAGTGATATTAACCAAATGAATATGACCACTGCCAATACAGCCCGTTTACTGATTACTTGTGAAGACAAGCCTGGGATCGTACAGGCTGTATCGAGCTTTTTGTACCACCAAGGTGCAAACATTACCGCGCTTGACCAATATGCGACGGAAGCTCAGGGTGGACGTTATTTCATGCGTGTTGAGTTTGAACTTGATCATTTACAGTCACGTAAAGATGCATTAATTCAAACATTTGCTGCCAACGTTGCTGAGCGTTATGGCATGCAATGGCGTCTTGCTTTCGTAAATGAAATTAAAAAGGTTGGTATTTTAGTTTCTAAAGTCGACCATGCTTTACTTGAGTTATTGTGGCGTCATGCACGTGGGTCGTTACCTTGTGAAATTACACACGTGATTTCTAACCACGAAGATTTACGTGAATCTGTTGAGAACTTCGGTATTCCATTTACTGTAATTAAAGTAACTAAAGACAATAAAGCTGAAGCTTATGCACAAATTGATGAAATGATGCAGGGCAATGACTTATTAGTTCTTGCACGCTACATGCAGATTTTAAGCGAAGATTTTGTTGCGAAATGGGAAATGAAAATCATTAATATCCACCATTCTTTCTTGCCAGCTTTCGTGGGTGCCAACCCATATAAACAAGCTTATGAAAAAGGTGTAAAGTTGATCGGTGCGACAGCTCACTATGTGACGGCTGATCTAGACCAAGGTCCAATTATTGAGCAAGACGTTGAGCGTGTAAGCCATGACTATAATGTTGAGCAACTTCGTGAGCTAGGTGAAGATGTTGAGCGTAATGTATTGGCTCGAGCAGTAAAATGGCATTTAGAAGACCGTATTATTGTTGATGGTAATAAGACGGTTGTTTTTTAAATAACGTTTATTTTAAAAAAGCACGCTTCATGCGTGTTTTTTTATATCAAAAAAAATATTGAAATGATATAACATAACAAAATTGAATGAATTTATGGTAGGATTCGATCTCTTCATAGTGAAATTAGCCTAACTATATAAGTTAGATTAAACATTTTGTGAACAAGAGATATGCGTTCATGTAACTATGAGAAAACAAAAGCAAAGACACTCAACTGATACAAATTAGTGATATTGAGCAAATGTTTTTCTCAAAAAATAGTTGCAAATGAAAACACTTCTCATTTATTATTGTGGCACTTTATTGTTCTATCCGATGTTTGAAATCGTTTCTACAAATAGAAATCTGAAATCATCATCCATTAGGTAATTAGATTCTTATGAGTCAATCTTCCGCAGCCTTAAACTCTCCCAATCCGATGAAAAAGAAAGTCATCACGGCACTAATTGCGGTTGCAATTGGTCATATCGGGGTCTTATGGGCGGTCAGCCATATTAAGCCTGCTGAATTAAAGCCAATCGAGAAGAAGCCTTTACAGGTACGTTTCGTAAAAATTCAAGAGCAACCAAAACCACTACCTCCTAAGCCAAAGGAACAGCCTAAAAAGCCGGAACCTAAGAAAGAGGTAAAAGAAGTTAAAGTTGTTGAAAAACCTGTGACACCACCTAAAAAAGTGGAAAAAATTCAACAGGTGAAAAAAGCTGAAACACCAAAAGAAACAGTAAAGACAGAACCTAAAGTTGAAACCAAAGTGGTAACGACAACTGTTACTGAAAAAGTTATCGAAAAACCAAAACCAGTGGTACAAGAAGCGCCTAAAGCTCAACCTGCCCCAGATCCATCACCGAAACGCGTTTCAATTGGTGGTTCGGGTGTACAGTGGAGCCGCTCGCCACGTTTAACTGTTTCTTCAAAGGATTTACAAGGCGAAGCACGCTCTGTCATGGTACTCATTGAAGCCGATGAAAAAGGCAAAATTATTAATGTACGAGTGACTAGAAGTAGTGGTATTTCAAGTCTAGATGACAAAGTAGTCCGTGCTGTTCGCGGTGCGAAATTTAAACCTTATATGGAAAATGGTGTTGCTTATCCAATTAAAGCAGAGCAACCCTTTGATTTAACCCCTTAAATGAATTTGAGTCCCAACGGCTAACCTTAATCAGGAGTTCAATATGAACTTTTCAATCTATTGGCAACATGCAGATGCAGTGAGTAAAACCCTGTATTTCATCTTATTGGCAATGTCGATTGCTACCTGGACAGTTTTCATCTTACGTTTGATGGGGACTCGCCAGCTAAAACAACAAGCTTATGCTCAACTTTCTCAGGCTATCACTTCGCTAAAAGCAAAGTTACAACCGTTGAGTTTTGAACAGCGTAAAGCGGTTGCAGAGCAGGCATTACTTCGTCAGATTTCTGCTGAAAAAGCCAATGCTGATAAAGGTATTTCTGTTTTAGGAACAATTGCTTCAATTGCACCATTCGTAGGTTTGTTTGGTACTGTTTGGGGTATTTTCCATGCACTTGTTGCGGTAGGTAAAAGCGGACAAGCAGGTTTGGCTCAAGTGGCTACACCAGTAGGTGAAGCACTTATTATGACTGGTCTTGGTCTTGCAGTTGCGATTCCAGCGGTATTGGCTTATAACATTTGTGTACGTGCAAACCGTGGTCTTGCTCACGACTTACAAGACCAAGCGCACAGCTTGTTAATTGACACGATGTTGCAGCAAGACTCAACTGTAAAGTCTGATGTTAAAACTGCACAGCAAAGTTACGTTGGAGGTCAAGCTTAATGGCTTTTCAATTGGGTGAAGACCACGATAGTGGCATGAATGAGATGAATCTCATTCCGCTAATCGACATTATGTTGGTGTTAATGATCATCTTTTTGGTCACAGCAACAGTTGCCAACCCATCGATTCCATTAACGCTTCCTAAAACAACTGCTGAAATTATTGATCCACCACCAAAAGCAATTACGATTAGTATCAATGCAAATGGTGAAGTGGCTTGGGATACTCAAGTAATTAGCCTAGATGAGCTTCAAAAACGTTTTCAAGAAGCAGGTCAAGGCGATGTTAAACCAACAGTTCAACTTCGTGCTGATAAAGAGTCGAAGTACGATACTGTTGCTCAGGTAATGTCTCGCGCCAGTGAAGCCGGACTGAGCGATATTGCCTTTGTAAGTGAAAACTAAAATTTAGTTTACTCAGTAAAAAAGCAACCAAACTGGTTGCTTTTTTATTGCTCTGATTTATTGATCTTTCATCAGATGCTGGAATTTACTATATAGCTTGAGCAGCTTTGGTGGAATCGCAAAGTTGCAATAACCTTGTGAAGGATTCTTTGCATAGTAATTCTGATGATATTCTTCTGCTGGATAGAATGTCGGAACAGGGGACAGCTCAGTCACAATATCAAGATCGTCATTTTTTAGAGTCTGAATCGTGTGTTCCGCTGCCTGCTTTTGCTCTTCATTATAATAGTAAATAACAGAGCGGTATTGTGTGCCGATATCATTACCTTGGCGATTTAAAGTCGTTGGATCATGAGTCGCAAAGAACACGTCGAGTAACTGGGAGTAAGTTACTTGCTCTTCATCAAAGTCGACTAAGATCACCTCAGCGTGCTGGGTGTCTCCTTGACATACTTGCTCGTAGGTAGGGTTAGTGGTGTGTCCACCTGCATAACCACTAGTTACTTTTTCTACACCGCGTATTTGTAAAAATACAGCTTCGACGCACCAAAAACAGCCGCCGCCAAATAATGCCTGTTGCATTGTTTTTCCCTCTATTTCCTGCCTATTACAATAGGGTTTATGTATTTAAAATACAAAGTAAAGCATGTATAAAAAAGTAAAGAAAAGTGCATTACTTATTTCATTTAGCTTTAGGTAAACCTTGTCGAACGATTTGAGAGAAGTGTTGACTACTCTGATCTGAAAGCTGTTCAAAATTTTCAGTACGTGGGTTGATATGCGCAATTTGATACCACTGTTTTAAACTGATATTTTGATTAAGTGCTTTAAGGTCATATAAATAATTAGGTAAGTAACCCGAAGCGATTAGACGATAATCTTTAGGAAGTTCATAGGGGTTAATCGCTTGAACCATATCAAAAATTAAAGTTGTACAGTTACTCGTAAGTGTGTTATACCACTCTGGCTTCTTGCGCAGCTCATCCGATTTCTTAAGATATTCTAAAAATAGCGCTTTTTGCTCGCTACGCGGCATATTGACTGGGAAATTATAAACCTGCTCTTTGCGGATGTTACTGCGCGTGTAGACAATATCTTTTTCATCAGAAGCAATTAAGCTCAGTTCATATTTTCTAAAAAAACCGCCAATTGCCGAAAACTCCTCAGTCTTTTCTTTACGAATCTCGATTGAGAAGACTAGTGGTTGTTGGTGTGCAAATTCGAAACTTACCAGTGTGTGAGCAATTTGTGGTCCCATCCAGTAAGAAGTAATGATATTTACTCCATTTAACTGGTTGAGGTCAAAAGTGCGGGTTTCCCATCGCACATCATAGGTTCCGTCAGGATGCCAGTTGAAGTTACGAACATTGTGCAAAGTGATCACATCACCGTGCTTTTCGTAACTCAGTATATTGGCAACTTCAGGGTTCCAGTCTCGATCTTGACGTGCAGTAATCGAAAAATACCAAACAAGAGAGCAGGCAAACGCTAAAAGATAAATCAGGATATCGGTACGGCGGCTAATAATATGACCTTCAACATATAAGCCAGCCATGCTGAGTGCAAAAGCAATCCATATGCCAATGAGTATGCGGCTGCCTAACCAGCCAAAAGGTTGTTGAACCCAAAGCGCTACGCATACCCAAATGCTAGAGAACACAATAAACAGCGTGAATAAACTATGTAATAGCCCAAAAAGTAGAGCAGTAATAAATTCACGTGTTCCGATATTGTGCATAGGCATCCATAAAATTATTTTTTATAAGTGGCAAACTCGAATGAAGTTCCTGATTTTTCATCAACATGCTGTTCACTTGCGGTTTTATGAAACTCACTTGGTATTGTTGGATAATGTGCATCACCTTGCACATCTAAGTCAACATGAGTAAGTTCAAGACGGTCTGCAATCGATAAGGTTTGCTTGAATATCTCGCCCCCACCAATGATGAATAAAGCTTGTTTTTCGGTATTCTTTACATCTTCTAAAGCTGCGTTTAAAGCATCTTCAATTGAATATGCAACTTTAACACCGTCAAATTGCCAGTTAATGTCACGGGTAATTACCCAGTTCACACGGTTTGGTAGAGCACGGCCCATAGACTCAAGTGTTTTACGGCCCATCACGACCACACCGCCTTGTGTGATTTCTTTAAAATGTTTTAAGTCGGCAGAAATATGCCATGGCAACGCATTGCCTTTACCAATACAGTGGTTTTTGTCCATTGCCACAACGTGGACAACTTCTACATTTTGCCATGCCATAATCTTATTCTCTAAACCGTAATCTAATGAAATTTAAGCCTTTGTTATACTGCAACTGGTGCTTTAATTGCCGGATGTGACTCGTAACCTACAATCTCGATATCTTCAAATTTGAAATCAAATAAGTCAGTTATTTCTGGATTTAGTTTCAATTGGCATAACGGTAAAGGCTCACGTGTCAATTGAAGTTTAGCTTGTTCAAAATGGTTGGCATAAAGATGTGTATCACCACCAGTCCAGACAAAATCACCTACACCTAAACCGCACACTTGAGCAATCATATGGGTGAGTAGAGCATAACTCGCAATATTAAAAGGCACGCCTAAGAACACGTCAGCACTACGTTGATAAAGCTGGCATGACAACTTGTTGTCTTGTACGAAAAACTGGAAGAGCGTATGGCAAGGCGGTAAGGCAACTTGTCCAGCTTCATTTGGGTTCCAGCCAGAAACAATTAAACGGCGTGAATTTGGATTGGTTTTAATTTCATTAATTAACCATTTAATCTGGTCAAAACCATCTTGGTTATAAGAGCCGTCTGCATTTTTAGTTGCGCCGAAATTACGCCATTGATGACCATAGACTGGTCCAAGTTCATGCTCTGGACGGCCAAAGCGAGCAGTTTGTTCTGCTGTTGCCCATTCGTCCCAAATTGAAACTTTATTGTCTTTTAGGTATTGGACGTTAGTGTCGCCTTTTAAAAACCAAAGCAACTCAATCACAATCGAGCGGAAGTGAACTTTTTTGGTAGTGAGTAAAGGAAAACCTTTAGAGAGATCAAAACGCATTTGATGACCAAATACAGAACGGGTTCCTGTGCCTGTACGGTCGCCTTTGTCACCGCCATTATCAAGGATATGTTGTAGTAGGTCTAAATATGCACGCATAACACTCTCGAGTTCGGATTAATTCCATAATATAGAAAGGGGGAGATAGCTCAGAAGATAAATAATTACTCAATAGAGCTGCTTCATCATGAACCACTGAAGATGATACCTGTTGTAGCTCAAGATGAAAATCTAAAATTAGTTCTAAGATATTTTTGCTGAATGTGTTTAGTTAAATCTTTTAGCACGATTTTGATAAATCGAAACAAGAAAAAAGCCAACCAGTACAAAGCCTAAAGCTTGTATGAGATGAATCCATTTATGCTGAAAAGGGAGCAAATACATCAAAATAATAATGATCAAAATAGGATAGATTTTGATTAAAACTCCCAAGCTTGATTTGCCTGATGTGTTGTTTGAAAGTTTGGTATTCAAGTAATGCTCAATATGTAAACCAAATCCGAAAATAAGGCTGAGTATTGTATAAATAGGAGGTAAGGGCTGAACTTGATTAGCAGCATAAACTGCAACACAAACAACGATAATGAAGATAAGTTTGATGTGACGTGGTGCGTTGTACCAATAAGCCAACATATATTGAGCCTATTTATTAAAAAGTGATTGAGGTGAAAAAATAAAAGCTGCAAGCGCCATAAAAGCGATTCCTTGAACACCCCAGATCAGCAAGTTCGGCATTGTTTTAACAAAAATAAGTGCAAATAAAAGAGCGATAGGTATCCACGTCAGCAGGCGATAAAGTAGGCCAGTTGGATTTTTTTGAGCAAAATGCAATTTAAAATAGCGACAGATTAAAAAAATAACCCCAGTCCCTGTAAACATTAGAATGGTATCTAAAGGCAGTGGTTGATACTGATATAACCCAATACAGATCAAAAGTGTAATAATTAAAATTACTAATTTTTTAAATGTCGGGACTTGAGTGTTAAACCAGAATTCCAGCATGTCGTATCTTCATTTTTTGGAGAGTAAAAACTGTAGCATAAAAAAGAAAAGAGGAGCCGAAACTCCTCTGATTTATCATATTAACTGTTCTTTTGTGGGCCCCAGTCATAGATTTTCTTTTGGTAGGCATACCACATCATCCAAAGGCCAATTAATAGCATTGGAACGGTGAGGATCTGACCTTTAGTCATCCAGCCAAATAGAATAAAGCCTTGGTCGGCATCTGGTTGACGGAAGAATTCCATTACGAAGCGTGCAACACCGTAGCCCATTAAAAATAGGGCAGAAACCGCCATGCGTGGACGTGGTTTTGAACTAAACCACCACAAGACAATAAATAGGATTAAGCCTTCACAAATTGCTTGATAAATTTGTGATGGATGGCGTACCAGTTGTAATGGATCAGTTGGGAAGATCATACCGAATGGATAATTTGGGTCAGTTACTGCACGACCATATAACTCTCCACCAATGAAGTTACCAAAGCGACCAAACATTAAGCCAGTCGGTACACATGGGGCGATAAAGTCGAGGGTTTGGAACCATGTTTTTTGATATTTTTTACACCAAAATAACATCGCAATCATGACGCCTAAAAAGCCGCCGTGGAAACTCATACCACCTGTCCAGACTTGGAATAACCAAATCGGATTTTCAAGGAATTTATCAAACTCATAGAAAAGGACATAGCCGACACGACCGCCCAGAACGACACCTAAAGCACCGTAAAACACCAGATCGGAAACCATTTCTGATGTCCAGCCATCACGCTGTTTGGCACGGTAGGAAGCAAGCCCCCAAGCACATAAAAATGCCAATAAATACATGAGTCCATACCAATGGACTTGAAGAGGTCCTAGATGTATTGCGACCGGATCGATATTAGGATAGGTCAGCATTGCTGCTCCTTGATCTTACGTTTTGACAGATTGTAGCGGAATGATGTGAAAAATGTTGTACATTCAATGTGTAAAGATAGGGAATAAGAAAAGATGTGTATTGTGGCTTTAGCATGGCATGTTCTGGATGATATGCCCTTATGTCTTATGTCAAATCGGGATGAGTTCTACCATCGACCAACAGCTTTATTACATCAGTGGCAACATACACCGATTATTGCTGGGCAAGATTTACAGTCGGGTGGGACTTGGATGGGCGTTACACCTCAAGGCCGATGGGCTGTCTTGACCAATTTTAGGGATGGACGAGATCAGAAATCATATGAAACCTCTCGGGGGCATTTAGTTCAGGCTTTTTTAGAGTCAGATTTATTGCCGATTCGATTTGCTCAACAATTAGAACAGCAGCAACAGAACTTCGCTGGCTTTAACCTGTTTATGGGAAATGCTGATCAAGCGGTTTATATGAGTAACCGTGGTGAAGCCCCGCAAGTATTAGCAAATGGTGTTTATGTGGTTTCAAATGGTTTGATGTCTGAACATTGGGAAAAAACCAGACATTTAAGAACACGTTTTACGCAAGAGTTTTTGCCTATGCTTCAGCACCAGACGGAAGAGTTAACTTTGCAACATGCTGCATGGGATATTCTTGAAGATGAACGTAAGGTCACAACGGCATTATTACCCAATACGGGCATTCAGCCAGAAATGGAAGAGTTATTATCATCGACTTTTATTCAAAGCCCTGTGTATGGCACACGTTGTTCAAATTTTTTAAGAATGACCAATAACGAATGGCTTTGGTTGGAAAAGACCCAACAAGGCGAGCATGGTGGGCAAATTGTTCAGCAACAGGTTCTCTTAAATCGATGATAATAAAAATGCCGATCAATTGACCGGCATTTTTAATCATCTAAGAATTAACCCACGATCACACCGCCATCTTTACGGGTAATCACAACAGTTGCTGAGCGTGGACGCGCAGTTTTGTTGCTTGGATCTTTCTGGGTTGCTGGCCAGTTACTTTCTGGTGTCGAGTAACTTGCAGAATCTTCGCCAGGGTGTTGAACATTAATGAAAATTGCTTTGTAGTCAGGTGTCATCGCAATACCTGTAATCTCACATTGCTTAGGTCCCACCAAGAAACGGCGCAAAGTTGAGTCTGTAACTTTAGCACCGACTAAAGTTTGCTGACCATTTGAGGTAGTTGCAGGAGCACCATCTCCAATCTGGCCTGGTAGCGCAGCAAGCATCATACAGTTAGTGACATCAGTATATGCGCCATCATCTGTTTGAATCCAAAGTACGCCACGTGGGTCGAACCACATACCATCTGGAGATGACAAATCATTGTTGTCTGTTAAACCAGATAGGTTGATGTTTGAAGCCATAGATGCTTCTGCACCAAATAGGTAAATATCCCATTTGAAGGTTTCAGCAGTCGTTTTGTCATCAGTTTCTTTAAAACGGATAATATGACCGTTAACGTTACCCTTTTGCTCTTTAGTGCCGTTGTAGAGGTCTGTGTAGTTACGTGGGTTTGCAGCATCGGTCGCGTAATCTTTACCACGATTTGAGTTGTTGGTTAGGGTGACATAGACCTCGCCGTTTACTGGGTTGACCGTACACCATTCTGGGCGGTCCATTTTTGTAGCACCGACTGCATCGGCGGCTAAACGTGCAAATGTGACAACGTCAGCTTGAGATTTAAATGGGTAGGTCGTGTTGCTTTCATTTAAGCCATTTTTGCTATAAGCAAGTTCAATCCATTGACCTGAACCATCGTTATTAAACTTGGCAACATACAATTTACCTGCGTTCATGTATTTGTCGCCAACTGCATAACCGCCATTTATATCTTTAGCATCCCACACTGCGGTAGAGACGAATTTATAGATGTACTCACCGCGAGAATCATCGCCCATATAAAATGCTAATGGTTGACCTACAACGGCACGGCAAGCACTGTCTTCATGTGCAAAACGACCAAGTGAAGTACGTTTAACTGGGTTTTGACGTCTATCAAATGGATCAATCTCGACCATCCAGCCGAATGTATTTGGACCGTTACGGTAGTCTTGGGTAGCTTGTGCGGCTTTTACGTCGGCATTCCAGCGGTCATATAAGTCTTGTGACTCTACTTGACCAATTGCTGTTTCCCAGCCGTAGCGTGAACTTGCACCTAAATAAATTTGTCGTCCTTGTTCATCAACGTTAGGGATTAACTCACCATTTTTATCTTTTTCATAAATGATTTTGCCCTCGGTATCTTTTTTAGGGGCACCTTTCTCATCTTTCTCATAACGATAGAGCTCATCTTTTTTAACACCTAACCCATAACGCTTTAATGCAATTTTTTCTGCATCTGTACGTGCATATTCATCGCTACCTGAACGTTGGAAATAACCAATAAAGTTTTCTTCCGTGGTTAAGTATGTGCCCCAAGGTGTATAACCATTACCGCAGTTATTATGGGTACCGCGAGTTTTACGTGCATTAGGGGAGAAGCGAGTTGCGAGTAAGCCAGAACCAGCTGCTGCACCTTCAAAATCCATCTCTGTTGATGCTGTAATACGACGGTTAAAAGCAGAACTTTTATCAATTGTTACTTGTTGAGTTGTTGGGTCTTTTTTAATGTGAACAATAGAAACGCCATGCGCATTGGTTTCACGAATAACTTCATCTTCAGGACGACGTCCATCAACTCTTGTTGGACCTTTTGGGTGAAGGAAGGTCTGGTTGATATATTCGTGATTCATGACTAACAAACCTTCAGCTGAAACACTTTCGTCAAAGCGGTTTGTTGAAGTATTTAAGCCAAAATAATGCATACCATCATGGCAGTCGCCAGAGCGAAACTGGAAGCTTGGACCAGATGGAATATTATTGTCGTCCCAATCTCCAACTTTTGGATTGATTGAGTCACCTAAAGCATAGATAACATTCGCTTCATAACCTTCAGGTACAGTCACAATATCATTATGGTTTTTCGCAACTGCGGTAAAAGTTAATTTTTCTGGTTTTTTATTTGGGTCTACAGGTGTGGTTCCACCGTTGTTAGAACCTGAATCATCATCGCTATCATTACAGCCAGTTAAAGTAGAAGCTAAAGTCAATGCTACAGCACCACTTGCTGCTTTAGTAATTAAACTACGGCGACTGATGTGTTGTTCTAAAATGTCACGAAAGTGGATATTGTCAGAAGTATTATTATCCAATTCTTGGTCTTCATGATATGGCGTCAGCTCTGTCATGGGGAATTCCTAAGTAAATAAAGAGATTGTTCTAAAATTCTTCATGAGCTTAGTTTGTGAATGTGACGAGGCGTTGACGTTTTGATGATAAGTTAATGAAAAGTTCTGTAATTTTTCATTTAATTTTCATAAAAAGTAAAAGTTGAATGTAAAAATATTAAAGCTGACCTTAGCCAGCTTTAATATTTAGAGAGGTTATGAAAAATTATTTAGTTGTGACTGAAGGGGCAATTGGGTCTGCTGTAATATAGCCGACGTTAGCACTATAACCATTGTTGTAATTTTGGTTAATTAAGGCCTTAACATCCTCAGGTACACTACTACTATCGCCTGGATGTTGGAAGTTGCTCATGATGTAAGTCCAGCCATTGATTGAATCTACAGCATGTAAACCTGTTGACTCTGCACCTGCAGGTGTAGAAAGCAGTCGTGTTAACTCTTTGGTATCTACATTGTATGCCCACAAGAAGTTGTTCACGTGGTTACCTGAGTCTTCACCAATGAATAATGTACGTAAAGTTTCAGAGAACTTCAGATTGTCTGGGCTAGCAATTTTGTCTGGATTCGCTGTATTACCTAAACTATCTTTCGCAGCAAGATCTTCACCCATGAGTAGCATATATGAGTAAAGAGGAACCCACTCACTATTAATTGCGCTGCCTTCATTGTCTGTAAAGCTATTACCTAATTTGTGTGCAAGCACGCCACCAGCAGTAATCTTTTTAGAGAACGCGACATTATGTCCAGCGACATAACCTTTACCGCCAATGACCATTGAATCTTGAATATTAGCTAAAGCAGAGTAAGCAACTTTATCTTTAATATTTACGTTAGTGCCTTCCATCTTGGTGAATGCCATACTTGCACCTTTTAGTGCTGCATAACGATGTGTTTCCAAGAAAGCTGCTGCTTTTTCCATACCTGGTTTAAGTTTGACCCAAAGCTGTTTCTTTGCCAAAGTGATTTCAGTATAGCTCGCATCATTTGGATTGGTTGTTAAACTTTCCATGATGTCAGTTGACTTAATCCCACCAGCAACTAAATCCTCAATTTCTTTACTTGTCGCATGGCCAAGTTTGATCCATTGAATGCTAGCAGTTGAGGTTTCAGTTAGCGTATTGATGTATTTAGCAACGTATAGTGTCCCTGCCGATAAATCTTTTTCTTTATCTGCAACGAACATGAAGAAGCCACCGTTGGTGTAGTCATCTCCCATAAGTGCTGTACGGTTGTCTGGCATAACATGGATAAGTTCGTGAGAAATACGACCTAAACAATAGTGCTTTTTAATGCTACCAGTACCATCAAGGTTAACTGTTACTTCTGGCAAATGACCATAGTTATATGGGTTTGCTTTAGTTTCATCACCAAAGAAGTATTTACCAAGATATTTTGGATCTGTACCGCCAATACCTTGATTGAATGCATCTGGCTCATATTCTTCACTTGATAAGTGAGTGTTCCAAGGTGATAAGCTAGCACCGCAAGTAATCCATAAACCGTGTACTGGTGCAGTATCAACGTTGAAGTATTTTTTAAGTTCTAGGTGACCTGTTTTTTGGTCTTGATCTAAAGTCAAAATTGCGATTGGTGAAGGTAATTGACCGTAAGTATCACCGCCTGCTTGGTCTTTAGAGTTGTATTCAAATTGAACAACATGGAACACTGGGTTTGCTACGCCTTCAACTTTCGCACCTTCTAATTGAATTAGAGATGAACCATCTGGACAGTCTGAAAAGAATTGACGTTCTTTACCAGCAACTGACTTATCCATAATTGGATTGCCGTTAACATCAAAATAACCACCCGCGATAATCGTCCCACCACCAAGTTTTGGTACGCTATCACCAGTTTTAAAGAAAGGTTTATAAGCGAGTTGGTATTCAGTACTGGTTGAATTTTCCCAATCAATTTTTAATTTAGAATTCACTACAGTTGTTGCACGATCAGCTGCAGTTGTTGGCGCTGGCATTGCTGTGAATTTTGCATTTTTAAATTTGCTTGGTTGTGGTGTGGGAGTGACTACTGAGCTGTCATCACTATCATTACAACCTGCTAATGTTGCTGCCGTAGCCATCGCTCCTAATGGTAGAAAAGGAATCCCCGAAAACCATTTTAAAATTTCGCGACGCGTTGGTTGAGTAGAAGCAGTTGTCATAAGAAATCCGTAAATTTTGTGGGTATATTTGTTGAGTTGATTCTATGGACTGAAAATGACACTTTTCTTACATTTTTAAGTCACTTTGAAGACAGTTTATTGCTTTGTAGATTAAAAAGTGTTCTACATAAAAAAGCCTGAACTTGTAGGTTCAGGCTGTTCCTTAGAAATCATTTTATTCAGCAGGATGGGCTTTTCTTTTCTCAAGAATTTTACCAAAGAGCAATCCCAGCTCAAAAAGTAACCACATTGGAATTGCTAACATCACCATTGAAATTGCATCTGGTGGTGTAATAAACATCGCTACAAAAAAGCATCCAACAATAATAAAACGTCGCTTTTCAGCAAGGCTTTTTGTATTTACCACACCGATTAAAATAAGGAGGAGCGTCGCGATTGGAATTTCAAAAGTCAGTCCAAATACTAAAAATAACTTTAAGCAGAAGCTTAGGTAGCTATTAATATCCGTCATCGGTGCAACAGTTTCAGGCGATACACTAATAAAGAAATGTAAAATTGCCGGAAGAGTAATGTAATATGCAAAAGCAACGCCCGCATAAAACAAGACAATACTACCGATGAGTAATGGTAGTGCTAAATGACGTTCTTTTTGATAGAGTGCTGGACGAACAAATGACCAGATTTCATACAGAATAAATGGCATTGCCAGTACAAGCGCGACAAATAAATTGAGTTTAAAAGGCGCCATAAAGGTTGCAGTGACATCGGTTGCAATCATTGACGAGGAGGTCGGAAGTTGCAGCCTCAAAGGTTCAGATAGTAATTGGTAAGTATTATTTCTAAAAGGTAATAAGCAAAAAAATAAAAATAAGGTTACCCCGACAATCCTAAATAAATGACGTCGTAAAACGACCAAATGGCTCATGATTGGCATTTGGTCTAAATTTTCCTGATTATTTACAGTGGTTGAAGGCAGTTGGTTCATACGGCAATCTTCAATTTAACAGGTGATGTCTCTGAAATATCAGTTGATGATGCTAAAGGCATAAATTTTCTAATGTATGGGACTTTATAATGGCCTGATATAGGAAGACATATCCGAATAGGTTGGGGCACTGATTTGGTTATCTCAGCCTTATCTATATTTTCAGAAATATTCTGCTTTTGAATTTCTTCAAGCTGTTGTTGTACTTTACGTTCTAGTGCTTCAATGCGGTTGAGCTCTTCTTGCATTTCTTTTCGAAACTCAGAAAGACGCAACTCTTGATCAATCTCATTTTGCAAATTGGTAATATAACGTTTTAGACGAACATACCAACGACCAGCAAAGCGTGCAGCTTCTGGAAGTTTATCCGGACCTAAAACTAAAATTGCAATAATTGCAAAACAGAGTAGCTCTGTCATTCCTACATCAAGCATGGTCGGAAACCTTTAGCTTTTTACTGATGTGCTGTCAGGTGTTTTGACTTGGGCATCAATTGTACGTGGAGTATTAAGAGCAGTAGTCTCATCTTCTTCACGAACTGATTTTTTAAAGTCTTTTACTGCACCGCCTACGTCTTTACCGATATTTTTTAATTTCGACGTACCGAATAATAAAATAACGACAATTGCAAAAATAACGACATGCCAAATAGATAAACCGGCCATGATCTTATACCTCTTTTCAGTTTGCTTTATATCAACAGGTTGCCATGACAGGAATGTGACATTTATATGTCATTTTTAAGACAATGAATGACTGTCAAAACCTAAAAAGTTCATTTTATAAACTGAATATCTTCTTTTTTTATTTATACATAGTTTGAAAAGAGTCACTTAAATTACTTGAAATGGAGAGTACATTTCATTTTGAAAAGGTGTAGCATAGCAAGCTGGTTTTAATGAGCAAGAGGAGAGAGCGTGGCGCTACTACTGCCTGTATTGGCATTTATCACAGGACTTCTACTTGCTCAGACTTCCATTGCAGAAACCATAAAACCTATTCTTTCAGCTTGGCTTGCCCGCTTACTAATTCCGATTGTTATTATTTACAACATGGTATTTTATCAGCCAGGTAGTTTGAGTTTGATGCTGTTTAGCTTCGGTTCAGCATTTCTTATTTTCTTTGCCTATTTAGCTCTATTTAACGACAGATTGTTAGCGCTATGCGTGAGTTATACCAATATGGGGTGGCTTGGTTTTCCCTTTGCTATGGCTTTATTTGGCCCTGATGCTACGGCTCCTATTGTGGCTTTATATATTGGTATGTCTCTTTTTGGAAATGCATGGGCTGTTACGGCAGTCACCACTGCACCACAAAGTAAGCTCAACATATTAAAAAAGGTTTTAACTTCTCCACCGTGTATTTCAATATTTTGTGCACTTTTACTTAGGTCGTTAGGTGCTCAACATATCGAGCATCCTGCTATACATTGGGTATATGAAGTTGCCAAGTTTGTCATGACTTTTGCTGGTATGTGTGTGCTGGGAATGTGGCTACGCCGTACTCGCGTGCATTTAAAAGACTTAATTTACAGTACAAAAGCTCAAGCATTTAAAGTAGTGTGCGGATTTATTCTCTGTGGCTTAACTTATAGATTTTTACCCATTCCAAATATCAGCCAGCAAATTGGAGTGATGTTTTTAATGTTCTGTCTGCCGCCAGCTGCCAATATTGTAGCACTAGAAACACATTACCAAGGGACGGGAAGATCTGCGGCTTATATTGCTTCGGGGACGATTGTGAGTTGTGTGTGTATTGCGATTTATGCTGTGTTTTTACACTTGTTCGTTTAATCTTTATTTAATTCTAAGTTTCCTAAACTTGCTTGTGCGAAGGCGGTATGGATGCCGCCAGTTAGACTGTGGCACAAGGATGTGCCATCAGTCTAACAAAAGATTTTTGCTTACTTTTCATCTTTGAAAAGTAAGGGGTGCCTATACAAAGTTTAATATATTCTAACGCTGCATATTGTGGCCATGTGATCAACTTACTTCTGCAAGCTCTCTTTAAATAACTGCATCGCTTGCCCACGATGACTAATCTTATTCTTGTCTTCTTTAGACAATTCAGCGCTAGACACTTGTAGCTCAGGCAACCAGAACAATGGGTCATAACCAAAGCCATTTTCGCCACGTGCAGCTTCTAAAATTTCACCGTGCCAGATGCCTTGGAAAATTTGTGGTAAAGGATCTTTAGCATGCGTCACTAAAGCAAGTACGCATACAAACATACCTTCAATTACTTCACCATTTTTACGGTAGGGTAAAAGGTCATTTAATAATTTGGCATTGTTGGCTGCATCGTCACCATGTTCTCCAGCATAGCGTGCTGAATAAATACCAGGTGCGCCGCCTAAGACTGGTACACAAATACCAGAGTCGTCAGCCATAGCAGGTTTACCTGAAATTTTAGAGGCATGACGAGCTTTAATAATAGCATTTTCAATAAAGCTTAAGCCGTCTTCAATTGCATCAGGAATATTAAGGCGACCTTGAGGAATAATTTCTACTGGTAACTTAAGCTGTTCAAAAAGTTTTTCAAACTCTGCGACTTTACCTTTGTTATTGCTGGCAAGAACTAAACTGCCCTGATCAAACCAATGTGGGGTAGACATAATAAAACCAAACTTTATAGCTAATATCGAACGTGAGTTATGTTACGTGTTTTTTAAGAGGGGATATAGAGGGAAATAAATAGAATATAAAATGGGACAACCTAAACTAAAGCCACCTTGTAGAGCATACAAGGTGGCTTTAGTCGAGTAAGGTTTTTTACGGATGAACCGTTATTATTGCGCTTGAATCCATTTGTCCGCACGGTCACGCGCTGTACGGATTTGTTCTTGAGTTAAGTTCGCTGCTAGAGCAGTTTTCTTACCTTCAGATAGGCTAATCACTTTATTGTCGAGCATGCCATCACGAGTTGAAAGCTCATACCATTGGTAAGCACCAACGTAGTTTTTCTTTTGCTCTTCCATCATCGCGAGGTTGTAGCTTGCACGGTTATCGCCATTGCTTGCTGCTTTTTCAAAGTATTTACGAGCCATAGACTCATCTTTTTTAACACCAATACCGTCGGCATACATGCGGCCTACGTTTAATTGTGCTGGCGATAAACCTTGATCCGCTGCTGCTTTAAACCATGCGAAAGCCTGTTTGTCATCTTTTGCTACATCTTTACCATATTGATAATGTGTACCAAGATAAAACTGTGCGCCTGCTTGACCAGCTTTTGCTGCTTTCTGAAGATCGTTAATCCCCATTGTTGAAAAACGTGCAGCCTGACTCGCAACCGATTGTGGCTGGGCGATATAATCTGCATGAGCCTGCATACTTAGCAGTCCTGCAAATAGTGTGCTAAATAATGTCTTTTTCATAGTGCACTCACTCGATAAATAGCGACTTCACCAAACAAATTCGGAACATGTTTGCTTAACAGGCTTCCCTGCTGATTTCCATTGACGGCGAGTCGATTAATAATTTGTATCTGATTTTCAGCACATAGTGCTTCGAAATCTTTAAATGTACATAAATGAATGTTGGGGGTGTTATACCACATATATGGTAGAGCATCCGATACAGGCATCATTCCTTTTAATGCAAGAAAAGAGCGAGTCTTCCAATGCGCAAAGTTTGGAAAAGTAATAATTGCCTGTTTACCCACACGCACCATGTCTCTTAATAAAACATCGGGTGCATCTACGGCTTGCAAAGCTTGTGCCATAACCACATAGTCAAAGGACTGGTCTGCAAAGCGGCTTAAGCCGAGATTCAAATCTTGTTGAATAATATTTAACCCGCGACTGACGGCAATTGCAATCTTTTCTTGATCAATTTCTAAGCCATAAGCACGAATTTGATGCTTTTGGCTCATATGAGCGAGTAATTCACCGTCACCACACCCTAAATCGAGTACGCTTGAGCCGGGTTTAATCCACTTTTCTGCCAGTTGTTGATCAATACGCATTAGCTTGCCTCCAGTGATGTCGATTTTAAGTGTTCTTCACCGCCTAAGAAAGCGCGCATGGTTTTGACATACAGTGGAATAGGGAATAAGAACGAGTCATGGCCTTGTTCAGCATCAATGTCGAGATAACTTACTGGCTTATGATTGGTAATAAGCGCATCTACAATTTCTTGTGAGCGGCTTGGTGCAAAACGCCAGTCAGTTGTGAACGAGACAATAAGGAACTGGCATTTAGTTTTGCCCATTGCTTGAGTTAAAGAATGACCGTACTCACGAGATGGGTCAAAGTAATCTAAAGCTTTAGTCATGATGAGATAGGTATTGGCATCAAAGTTACGGCTGAACTGTTCACCTTGATAACGTAGATAGCTTTCGACCTGAAACTCGACATCAAAACCGTACATAAATTTGCCAGATTTTAAATCACGTCCAAATTTTTGTTTCATGGCTTCTTCTGAAAGATAGGTGATATGACCTACCATGCGAGCCAGAATTAGTCCGCGTTTCGGGTAACTATCATTTTCCAAATAACGGCCATGATGGAAATCTGGATCAGACAAGATTGACTGACGAGCAACCTCATTAAATGCAATATTCTGTGCTGAAAGCTTTGGTGCACTGGCAATAATCACACATTTTTGTAGGCGGTCAGGGTAGTCTACGGACCATTGTAGTGCTTGCATGCCTCCTAATGATCCACCGACCACTGCATACCAGACATCTACACCCAAACGGTCAGAAAGCATGGCTTGTGTTTTAACCCAGTCACGTACCGTTACTAATGGAAAATCAGGTCCATATGGGCGATTGTCATTTTCAGGATTTGGTGAGGTCGGGCCAGTTGAGCCATTACAGCCACCAATATTATTTAGCGAAACTACAAAAAACTTATTCGTATCAATTGCCTTACCCGGGCCAATACAGCTATCCCACCATCCAGCTTTTTTATCATCTTCGTGGTGATAACCCGCTGCATGATGATGTCCGGAAAGAGCGTGACAGATTAAAATTGCATTTGATTTATTAGCATTTAAAGTGCCGTAAGTTTCGACCATTAGTTCAAAACGTGGCAAAACACGATCACATTCAAGGTGTAATGGTTCTTCAAATTGGAACTTTTGCGGAGTGACTAACCCCACTGAATCAGCTGGAAAAGACACGGGAACATTTCGCCTTTTAAATCTTTCAGGAATAAAAAGAAAGGATACCAAGCTAGGTATCCTTTCCAAAGTCTTTTTTTTAATTAAACAGCGGCGGCAACAACCTGATCTGTACTTAAAACACCTTGATCAATCAAACGGTTGGTACACGCAATAATTGCTTCAATGGATGAGGTGACTGTATTGTCATGAACACCAGCACCAAATGAACCTTTACCTGTACCTTTTACTTGAAGCTCAATTAAGGTTAATGCTTTCGCATTTGCACCTGAACTAATACTACGTTCTTCATAGTTCAATACGTCAATTGGTAATTGAAGAGCATTTAAGAATGCAGAAATCGGTCCATTACCTTCACCACGAAGCTGTTGTGTTTCACCTTCGACATCTACATCAAGTTCGATAATTTGAGTGCCATTAATGTCAGATAACTTGTAGTGTTTGACTGTGTAATGATGATTCTTCACATCAACATAAGTGTCTTTAAATAAGGTCCAGATTTCTTTAGCATTAATTTCTGTACCGTTCTCATCAGCATATTGTTGAACAACCTGACTGAATTCGATTTGTAAACGACGTGGTAATACAACGTTGTAGTTTGATTCTAATAAATAAGCGATACCACCTTTACCAGACTGACTATTTACACGAATAACTGCGTCATAGTCGCGGCCCAAATCTTTCGGGTCGATTGGTAAGTAAGGCATATCCCAGATTTCTTCGTTTTTCTGGTACTCGAAGCCTTTTTTGATCGCATCCTGATGTGAACCAGAGAATGCAGTAAATACCAAGTCACCTGCATATGGATGACGAGGGTGTACAGGTAAACCAGTACATTCTTCAACTGTTGCAATCACTTCATTAATATTAGAAAAATCTAACTCTGGTGCTACACCTTGGGTATACATGTTCAATGCAATTGCTGCAACGTCAACGTTACCTGTACGTTCACCATTACCGAACACACAGCCTTCAACACGGTCAGCACCCGCCATAATGGCAAGTTCTGATGCAGCAATACCACAGCCGCGGTCATTGTGGCAGTGAACAGAAATGATCACACCATCACGACGTGCCAAATTACGATGCATCCATTCAATTTGGTCTGCATAAACATTTGGTGTAGAAACTTCTACAGTCGCAGGTAAGTTTAAAATCACTTTATGGTCAGGACGTGCATCCCAGATTTCTGTGACGGCATCACAGACATCTTTAGCCACTTCTAATTCAGTTGCAGAGAAGCATTCCGGGCTGTACTGAAAAATCCAGTCAGTTTGAGGATACTGTGCAGCATACTCTTTAACTTTTTGAGCAGCATTAATTGCTAACTGTTTTGCACCATTAACATCTACATTCAACACCTTTTGACGGAAGGTTGGAGAGTTCGAGTTATAAATATGCACAATTGCGCGTTTAGCACCTGCCAAAGACTCGAAAGTACGTTCAATTAAATGGTCACGTGCTTGAACCAAAACCTCAATGTATACGTCATCAGGAATATGATTTTCTTCAATCAACATGCGAGTAAAATCGAAGTCAATTTGAGACGCAGAAGGGAAACCGATTTCAATATGTTTAAAACCAATTTTTACAAGCATTTTGAACATTTTGAATTTTTGTTCCATGTTCATCGGTTCAAAAATTGCTTGGTTACCGTCACGTAAATCGGTACTCATCCAGATTGGCGCTTTTGTAATTTCTTTATTCGGCCATTGGCGATCTGGTAAATCCACACGTTGGTACATACGGCGGTATTTTTTGCTAGGGTCAGCCAACATCATGAGAAAACTCCTTGTCTCGTAGCGCGGTTGCTCTGGATATATTTAAAAGGCAACGTCTCTACTTAATATATGGTATCTAATTCAGAAAAATTAAAGGTAATTTTGAAGTGCTGCTTTAAAAAGCAGACAAAATTTTTATACGCGCGCTTGGCGCAGCATCAGGAGTTGCAGATGATGTCTTGCTTGAGTAGGCTGGGCAAACAAGTAATTCGTTTTCATCTCTAGACCGTAGAATAATAAGTTTGATGGTTTGCGGGGGGAATCTTGATATTTAGATATATCACATCTAAACAATGATTACACCTTGTGCAAAATTCTTATCATAATTTTAGTTAAATAATTTAGAAAATAATTTTCTAATTTTGCGCTGTTTTATTTTTTATGGAAAATTATTTTCATATTCTTGCCTTTTTAAGGAAAAAAAGTTTATTAAGAATTAAAAAGGCAAAAATAAATATAGTTACAGCTCTGACCACATTCGAATTAAATTATGATAAATGTTGGTGAGCTTCATGACTTCTGGGTAGTTATCGCCGTGTGATTTGCGTAGTTCTCGAATGCTCTCATCAAGATTAAATAAGAGATGGCGTTTACTATCGTCTCGGACCAAACTTTGTACCCAGAAAAAAGAAGCAAAACGAGTACCTGAGGTAATGCTACTGACTTCGTGCAGGCTAGTAGACGGGTAGAGCACGACATCACCTGCTGGTAATTTAACTTCGTGATAACCATAAGTGTCTTCAATCACTAGGTCACCACCTTCATATTCATCGGGTTCACTTAAAAATAATGTACAAGATAAATCAGTGCGGAGCTGCTCAGAAGTTCCACGGATAAGGCGAATTGAGTTGTCTACATGGAAACCGAAGCTTTCATGTTCATCATAACGATTAAAAAGCGGTGGAATAATTTTGTGGGGTAGGGCAGCAGCCTGAAACACTGGATTTTGCCAAATTGCTTTGATGACAAGATCACTTAAATGATGAGTAAGCGGGTCTTGTTCTGAGAGTTGCTGATTTCTTTTCACAGAAGCAGACAAGGTACCGGCAGTCACTTTCCCACCTACCCAATTGGCGTCTTTCATGAGCTTACGAAACTCGGCAACTTGCTCTTTGCTTAAAACATTCGGGATATGATGAATCACAGCAAACACCTTTTAATATAAATACTTCATTTGTAAAAATAGCCTCATGACGAGGCTATTTTATATGAACTTTAATTAATTCCATAAATAAATTATGGAATTTAACCTTAGTACTTAAAGTTAATCGCTAAGACAGCATTACGACCATTGCCTTCAAATGCGTAGTGAGCTGCATGTGCACTAGTGAAATAACGCTTATCAGAAATATTATTAATATTAAGCTGTAAGTTTACATTCTTGTTCACGTCGTATTTAGCCATAGCATTGTAAATGGTATAAGTTGGCAAATATTTAGGTGCAGTTGTGTTCACAAAAACTTGATCACGATATTCAACACCAGCGCCTAAAGTCAATTGAGGCATTACTCTGTAAGTAGACCATAAGGTAGCACTGTTTTTCGCTACAAATGGTAATGGTTTACCTTCTTGAGCAACCGCATTATATGCAGCTTCAGTAATTTCACTATCTAAATAGCTATAGCCTGTAGAAACATCCCATTTGTCGGTAATTTTCCCGTTCAAACTAATTTCGAATCCATCAACTTTACTTTTACCAGCATTGGCTGTCGTGTTCGGATCAATTTGGATACGTGTATTTTGCTTTTCAGTACGGAAAACTGCTGCTGTTAAATTAGCACGGTTATTAAACAGGTCCCATTTAGTTCCTAACTCAAAAGTACGAGCTTCTTCTGGTTTTAGATCATTTGCACTCGCACTTGCAGCACCTGAGTCGCTAATAGAATCTGAACCTGTATCACCTTCAGCGAGCACACCTACTGGGTTTGCTGACGTAGCATAGCTTAAATAAATACTACCATCTTCTGTTGGTTTAAAAACTAAACCAGCTTGGTAAGAGAAGTAATCTGTATCGCTTTCTAATTTATCACCAGCTTTATGAGGAGTACGTCCACTTACGTCCTTATTATATTTTTTCTCAGTTTCAAATTTATCCCAACGAACACCTAAGTTAAGTAACCATTGTGGATTAAATTCGATACTATCTAAAGCATACACGCCTACATTATGACTACGAGTGGTCGATTGTGCTGTGATAGATCCACGCTTATCTGTGAAGGCACCATTTCCAGGATTATTTAAACTCGTACACCAGCCATTTGCCACAGCAGCAGCTGAAGTACAGTTTTGAATATTGCTGTCTAAAATGGTCGATGTGGTTTCACCAGCAGCATTAGTAAAAGTATGTACACCCTGATCAGTTTCTTGGAAGCTCCACTCGGTACCAACATTAAAAGAATGCTTTAGGCTACCTGTGTTGAATTTACCTCTTAAAGAAAGCTGATCGCTATAAGCATCGCTATCTAAGATACGGCTTAACGCACGGCGAGCGATTGTGCCTCTGTAAATATTACCCTTAGAGTCATCAGCATTCGTATAAACATAATCAGATTTGGATTTGTTGTAGGTTGCTATATTAGACAAGGTAAGATTTTCATTAAAATCATGTTCTAGCTTAAACGTACCAATGTGGTTTTCGCGTTTGTCGAAATCACGCGCTTTCCAGCCATAGTAGGTTCCAGCTTTTACATCAACAGGCTTGCCGTCACCAGGAGTTACAATAACTCCAACAGGAGGTTTCGTTGGGTTTGCATTGTTAAACGGAATACCTGCATCAGGTTCATCGTTACTACGTAAATAGTAGTAGCTTAGTGTTCCACGAGTTGCCGTATCTAAACCAAATGCAAGACTTGAGGCAATACCGGCACGGGCATATTCTGCACCGTTACTTTGACCAGCTTTTTCATTTTCGTGACCCATAATAACAACACGACCAGCAACTCCGTTGCCAAAGTCTTTGTTGGCATCAAGTTGTATATGACGATAGTTGTCAGTACCACCTTGAACGCTACCTTGGTAAACGTCACCTTCATGAGCTACTTTAGGGATTAAGTTAATGCTTCCACCTACGCTACCGCCACCACCAAGGGCAGAAGAAGAGCCTTTAATAACTTCAACTTGTTCAATGGCAAACATGTCGCGGTTTTGGGAAGTCGTATTACGAACGCCATCGACATAGATAGAAGATTGACCGCTATAACCACGAATGTAAGGCATATCTGTAAACGGTGTGCCGCCTTCACCAGCACCTAATGTAATACCAGGTTCATAGCGTAATGCTTCGAGTAGGGTATTAGAGTTTGTATCTTTAATTAATTTTTGAGAAAGAATAGAGACTGATTTTGGTGTGTCTTTGAGAGGAGCTACGAATTTAGAGTTTGCAGACTGATCTACTTTTAAAGATTCTTCTTGAGTCGCTTTAGTATGAATTGTTGGTAATTGGGAAACTGCTTCTTGCGCCATGGCTGTTGTTGCAATCATTGATAGCGATGAAGCTATTGCAGAAGAAACAATTTTTTTACGTGTTCTAATCAAAGACATAACTTCAAGACTCTAAAACTAAAAGGTTATGCGAATAATAATAATTCTTATTTATATGTACAGTTTGTGTTAATTGGATTTGCCAATTGAATTATGAAGAGAAAATGAATAATTGAATGGTAAATTGTACTTTTATATGGCTAATCTACTGATTATTAGTAATTGTTTATTAAAGCGATTAAATTCAAAGTTTAATTGTAATTTTAGATTTATAAAGAATAACTAAAAAATTAGTTTTACTTAAGTACTTATGAAAAATATTTAAAGAATCATAAAATTACTGTGAAATTTACTAGAATAATGTCCTTCACTTACATGAAGTGATCGGTTAATTTTGTATATCTTGAAAGTTGTCATATAATACAGCACTTTTTTAAAAACTGTTCCTACTAACTAATTTTTATCGAGGAAGCCATGCAAGTAACGACTGAAGCGGTTTCGGGCGTTGCCCGTCGTTTAAATGTGTCTGTACCGACGAGCCGTATTAACGAGCAATTTGAAGCTCGTTTGAAGCGCACTGCCAAAACTGTGAAGATCAACGGCTTCCGTCCAGGTAAAGTACCTGAAAACGTTGTTCGTCGCGAATACGGTGCAAGCATTTATCAAGAAGTTGTAAATGACATCATTCGTGATAGCGTTTTTGAAGCAATTCAACAAGAAAAAATCAATGCGGTAGGTATGCCGAACATTGAGAAAGTTGAACATAAAGAAGACGCTTTAGTTTTTGAAGCAACTGTAGAAGTTTATCCAGAAGTTGAAGTAAAAGCATTTGACGGCTTAGAAGTTGAACGTAAATCAGCTGAAATTAAAGACGCTGACGTTGACGCTATGATCGAAAACTTGCAAAAACAACGTCAAACTTGGGCTGTAACCAAGGGTATGGCGAAAAAAGACATGCAAGTGACTTTTGACTTTGAAGGCACTATCGATGGTGAGAAGTTTGAAGGCGGTTCTGCTGAAGACTTTAAACTTGTGTTAGGTTCAGGTCGTATGATTCCTGGCTTTGAAGACGGCATCATTGGTATGAAAGCTGGTGAAGAGAAAGTAATTGATGTTACTTTCCCAGAAGACTACCAAGCTGAAAACTTGGCTGGTAAAGCAGCTCAGTTCAAAATCACTGTGAAGCAAGTTGAAAAATCAAAACTTCCAGAAATTGATGCTGAATTCTTGAAAATCTTCGGTGTAACTGAAGAAGAAGGCGTTGAGAAATTAAAAGCTGACGTTCGTAAGAATATGGAACGTGAAGTTCGCAATGGTTTACGTAACCAAGTTAAACAAGCTGCTTTTGATGCACTTGTTGCTGCGAACGAAGTTGAAGTTCCAACTGCAATGGTTGCGCAAGAAATTGACCGCCAACGTCAACAAATGGTTCAACAGTTCACTCAACAATTTGGTGGTGCAGGCGCGCAATCTTTTGACAAGAGCATGCTTCCTGACGAATTGTTCAAAGAACAAGCAGAGCGTTCTGTTAAGCTTGGCGTATTGGTAAGCAAAGTTTTAGCTGATGCTAAACTTGAAGTTGACCAAGCTCGCGTTGATGCTTACATTGACGACATGGCTTCTTCTTACGAAGATCCAACTGAAGTGATTGAATACTTCAAAAATGATGCTCAACAACGTGCTCAAATCGAAGCAGTTGTATTAGAAGATCAAGTTGTTGATCACATCTTAGCTGGTGCTAAAGTGACTGATAAAGCTGTATCTTATGATGACTTATTGAAAGAACAACAAGCTCGCCGTATGGGCTAATCTTTTAAGAAGTCAGAAAAAGGCGCCTGAGGCGCCTTTTTTGTTTTTCTTTATGTGGTCAATTAGAGTGCGGCATTAAGTACTTAGGTATAAATAATATAATATTTCAGTGCGAACCTTTTGCAATTTGAGAAATTATCCCGCATATTGTTGCCATAGGTTAAGTCACAAAAAATTTAGGAATAAATAACGTATGTATGTTCCAACAATTGAAAATGCTTTAGTTCCTGTTGTGGTTGAACAATCTTCTCGCGGCGAACGTTCTTTTGATATTTATTCACGACTTTTACGTGAGCGCGTCATTTTTTTGACAGGTGAAGTTGAAGATAACATGGCAAATCTGATTGTTGCCCAAATGTTGTTTTTAGAAGCTGAAAATCCTGATAAAGATATCCACCTTTATATCAACTCTCCAGGTGGATCTGTGACAGCGGGCATGGCCATTTATGACACAATGCAGTTTATTAAGCCTGATGTCGTGACATATTGTATGGGTCAAGCTGCTTCAATGGGTGCATTTTTATTAAATGCGGGCGCCAAAGGCAAACGCTATTGTTTAGAAAATGCCCGTGTCATGATTCATCAACCATTGGGTGGTTTCCGTGGTCAAGCATCGGATATTGAAATCCATGCGCGTGAAATTCTCTTTATTAAAGAACGTTTGAACCGCTTAATGGCAGAGCACAGTGGTCAAGACTATGAAACCGTTGCTCGTGATACTGACCGCGATAACTTTATGACAGCCCAAGCTGCTAAAGAATATGGTCTGGTTGATCAGGTGTTAAGTAAGCGTCCATAAGGACCTTCTTATATAAATAACTTGAGATGTTGAAAAAGATCTCCATTTAGTTATTTATGCAGTGCATCTTGCCCTAATATTTAAGATTCTATTTGTGGAGTGAATATGTCCGAACATCCTCAAGGACAAAAACATTGTTCATTTTGCGGTAAAACGCAGTCTGAAGTCGGGAAACTGATTGCGGGTGAGGACGCATATATTTGTAATGAATGTGTGGATGTCTGCTTAGACCTTGTACAAACCAGCCAACAGGTTGAAGCAGGTGACTGGGCGAGCAAGGCATTGCCAAAACCACATGAAATACGTGCTGCGCTTGATCAATATGTTATTGGTCAAGATCTTGCCAAAAAGACACTCTCTGTTGCAGTTTATAACCATTATAAACGCTTGAAAGTTGGTCATAATGGCCATGTGTCTAAAGAAGTAGAAATTGCTAAAAGTAACATTCTACTGATTGGACCTACTGGTTCAGGTAAAACTTTACTTGCACAAACATTGGCTCGCCTTTTAGATGTTCCATTTGCGATGGCAGATGCAACAACATTAACCGAAGCGGGTTATGTGGGTGAAGATGTTGAAAATATTGTGCAAAAGCTTTTGCAAAAAGCAGACTACGATGTAGAGAAAGCTCAGAAGGGCATTATCTATATTGATGAAATTGATAAGATTACTCGTAAATCTGAAAATCCATCAATTACGCGTGATGTGTCTGGTGAAGGTGTACAACAAGCATTATTAAAAATGATTGAAGGTACAGTTGCTTCGATTCCACCTCAAGGTGGTCGTAAGCATCCACAGCAAGAGTTTATCCAAATTGACACCTCAAATATCTTATTTATTTGTGGTGGTGCATTTTCTGGTTTGGAAAAAATTGTACAACAGCGTCAAGAGAAAGGCGGTATTGGTTTTACAGCTGACGTTAAAAACAAAGATGAAACCAAAAAGCTTGCTGAATTGTTCCGTCAGGTTGAGCCAACTGACTTAGTGAAATTTGGTTTAATTCCAGAATTCATTGGTCGTTTACCAGTGATTGCGACACTTGAAGAGCTAGACGAAGAAGCTTTAATGCAAATTTTGACTGAGCCAAAAAATGCATTAACTCGCCAGTATCAATATCTTTTCACTATGGAAAATGTTGATCTAATCTTTGAAGACTCTGCATTGCGTGCTGTTGCTAAAAAAGCGCTTGAACGTAATACAGGAGCGCGTGGTCTACGTTCTATTATGGAAAACGTACTGCTTGAAACTATGTATGATTTACCAAGTCGTACAGATGTTGGAACAGTCATTATTAATGAAGCAGTTATTAATGGTGAAGCAGAACCTGTTTATCAGGCTGAACGTCAGCCTAAAGAAGCTGCAACGCATGAAAGTGTTGCTAAGGCAGATTTAAAGGTTATTGATTCGAAGTCTGCATAGATTTCATTCATCTAAAAAGCATGAATCGCGTTAGTGATTCATGCTTTTTTTGTTTTCAATTTATATGGGTAGTGTTAATCTTAAAAATACAAAATACGCATAGTTTTGCGGTGTAAAAAATAAATCAAAAACAAAACGCTTTGAGGGATGCCATGCGTTATTTAATCGTATCTTTGTGCTGTGCCGGACTATTTGTGGGCTGTCAAAGTTCATCTCATTTAGAAAAAAATCCGAGTGAATTGACCGCGACTCTACCTAAAGTTGATGTTGAAAAAGAACCTGGTTTATTAGATCAATATCATTTAGGCGGTTTTACTGTAGGAGGGTGGGTCAACCAAAAATTGGGTCAGACTTTTGCTCCAATTAAACCACAAAATGAACAGGCAGCTGTAGTTTATCTATATCGACCAGACACAAAATGGAATCGTCAGGAAATCGCAGCGATTAATCTCTTTGTGAATGGTAAGCGCATTCCGAGTCTATTACATAATCATTATTACTGGATTGAGTTGCCAGCAGGAACATATCGCCTTTCTGCGAGTCGCCCTTTACTTGGTATCCATTTTCAAGAACCAAAATATATTGATATCACTGTTGAGGCGGGAACGTCTTATTATTTGAAATATGATGAAGAAAATAAAATGGACCGAAGTGAACATACTGGTCCATTTATGTTAATGCAAGACAATATTGGACGTAGAGAGATAGCATTTACCGAGTTGAAATCTTCTAGCTATAATTTTGTGGCTGAAGATGCTTCAGGAAAGATCCGTCATAAACCACAAGAATTAAAGCCAGCCAAATATGATGAAAAATCAGATGTACATCTGATTAAACCATTTAAATTATGGAATCCTTTAACTTGGTAATAGCCTAAAAAAGATAAAGAAAAGTTAAGACTTTTCTTTATCTTTCATCAACGGTGCAAGAATTTTAAGCATCTCTTCTTGCATATGATCTCGTGCTTTAGGGTCATTAAATGTTTGCTGTCCCAACTCCATCATATATTCTGAAATTTGCCCCATAATCTGTACGTTTTTGCGCGTAATTGATTGGCCTTCTGGGGTTTTTAAAAATTTCAGATTAGCCTGAATTTCCTCTTCAGTATAAGTCTTAAGATAAATATCCTGTAAGGCTTGGGCGGTTTTTGGATTGCTAATGAGCTGATTGCTCGAATCTTTTAGGAGTAAACCTAACTTCTTCGCGGCCTCTTTTTCTTTTGGACCTAAAGTTTTGATACCCGTGATATTACTAACGATCTGTGCTGCCTGTTGATCATAATAAGGTGTTAATTCATTAATTGATTCTTTAAGCAGGTAATCAATTTGGCTCATTTGCATGAGTTCTTTAACTGAACTTAATTTGGCAGGAGAGGCAAATAAGCTTGTGGTAATACAGCTTAGGCAGAGGCTGATTGAGAGATTTTTAAGAATAGGGCGAATAGTCATGAAATGACCTATATTCAATATTTGGCGAGAGGGTGCTTTCATTAATAGCACAGATTGACGAAGTAATTGTTACAATTCTTTTCAGATTTTAAAATAAAAAAAGAATGCATAAAAAAAGCACCGAATTCGGTGCTTTTCTTGATTAGCCAGCTGCTGCATCGACTACTGGAATTTTTCCAATTTTCGCTTGCCAGATTTTTGGAGCTACTGCGTGAATTGAAGTACCGTTTACATCAACTGCAACAGAAACAGGCATATCTTCAACTACGAATTTGTAGATGGCTTCCATACCTAAGTCTGCAAACGCAACAACTTCAGCTTCGCGAACAGCTTTAGATACGAGGTAAGCCGCACCACCAACTGCCATTAAGTAAGTTGCTTTGTTGTCTTTGATTGCTTCAATTGCTGTAGGACCACGGTCAGCTTTACCGATCATACCGAATAGACCAGTATGCTCTAATACTTTACGTGTGAATTTATCCATACGTGTTGCAGTTGTAGGACCAGCAGGACCAACGACTTCATCACCCACTGGATCAACAGGGCCAACGTAGTAAATAAACTTACCTTTAAGATCAACTGGTAATTCTTCACCATTGTCGATCATTTCAACCATACGTTTGTGCGCAGCATCACGACCTGTGTACATTGTTCCGCTAAGAAGTAATGTGTCACCTGGTTTCCAAGAATCCATTTCTTCTTGAGTAATGGTATCAAGGTTTACACGTTTAGACTGTGAAGAGTCCCAAGTTACAGATGGGTAGTCTTCAAGTTTTGGTGCTTGAATATGAGCTACACCTGTACCATCAAGCTGGAAGTGAGCATGACGAGTAGCAGCACAGTTAGGAATCATACCTACTGGTTTACCAGCAGCGTGACATGGGTAATCTTTAATCTTAATATCAAGAACAGTCGTTAAACCGCCAAGACCTTGTGCACCAATACCAAGTGCATTTACTTTTTCAAAGATTTCGATACGAAGTTCTTCGATTTTGTTCTCTGGTCCACGACGAAGTAATTCGTCCATGTTGATTTCTTCCATGAGCGCTTCTTTAGCAAGCATCATGGCTTTTTCAGCAGTACCACCAATACCAATACCGAGCATGCCAGGAGGACACCAGCCTGCACCCATAGTTGGAACAGTTTTAAGTACCCAGTCAACAATTGAGTCAGATGGGTTAAGCATCGCAAGTTTAGATTTGTTTTCTGAACCGCCACCTTTAGCAGCAACAGTAATATCTACTTTGTTACCCGGAACGAGTTTGTAGTGAATTACAGCAGGGGTATTATCTTTTGTATTTTTACGACCAAATGCAGGGTCAGCAAGTACAGAAGCACGAAGAACGTTGCTGTTTTCAAGGTAACCTTGGCGAACACCTTCATTTACTGCATCGTCTAAGCTCATCGTTAAATCAAATTTAACATCTAAGCCCACTTCAAGGAAAACGTTAACAATACCAGTATCTTGGCAAATTGGACGATGACCTTCCGCACACATGCGAGAGTTAATTAGAATCTGTGCAATTGCATCCTTTGCGGCTTTGTTTTCTTCGCGATCATAAGCACGGCTCATCGCTTGGATAAAGTCTTGCGGGTGATAGTACGAAATAAACTGTAGGGCGTCCTTGATCGATGTAATCAAGTCATCTTGTTTGATAATCGTTGTCATACCAGAAAATCTCTTGAGCGGGCTGTTAGCTAGCGGGCTAAATTATATGACAAAAAGACAGTGTTGTGGGAGATTGGTTGATCTTTTGACCGAAAGTCGCATAAGAACATATTGATGTGATTTAAAAGAGACAAATCAGAAAATTATTTATTTTTGAATGACTAAAATAAAAAAGCCATTTGAGCGAATATCAAATGGCGAGAGGTAGTAAAGGTTAATTATATTAATTATTTGGCAGCGGCTTGCTGTTCTGCCTGAATTGCCGTTAATGCAATGGTAAAGACGATGTCATCTACCAATGCTCCACGAGACAAGTCATTGACTGGTTTGTTGAGGCCTTGCAGCATTGGTCCAACGCTCACAACATTTGCAGCACGCTGTACTGCTTTATATGTCGTATTACCCGTATTTAAATCTGGGAAGATAAATACATTCGCACGGCCAGCAACGCGTGAGTCTGGTGCTTTTTGACGACCCACACTTTCAACTGAAGCTGCATCGTATTGAAGTGGACCATCAATCAGTAAATCAGGACGACGTTGCTGAGCAATTTGAGTTGCTTGCTGTACTTTTTCAACATCAGCACCTGTTCCAGAAGTACCAGTTGAGTAGCTGATCATGGCAATACGCGGATCAATTCCAAAAGCTTTTGCAGAGTCAGCAGACTGAATTGCAATTTCAGCAAGTTGTTCTGCTGTCGGGTCTGGATTAATCGCACAGTCGCCATATACATAAACTTCATCTGGTAAAAGCATAAAGAATATTGATGAAACCAGTGAATAATCAGGGGCTGTCTTGATGAGCTGGAATGCTGGGCGGACCGTATTTGCTGTGGTGTGTACTGCACCTGAAACTAAGCCATCGACTTGATCTAAGGCTAACATCATGGTACCAAGCACAACAGTATCTTGAAGCTGTTCTTTCGCTTGCAGCTCGTTGAGTTTGCCTTTACGTAGCTCAACCATTGGTGCAACGTATTGATCACGAATACTATCAGGGTCAACAATTGCCAATTCAGCAGGTAATTCAATACCACGTGCTTTGGCAACATCGTGCACAGCATCTGGTTTAGCTAACAAAATACAGTCAGCAATACCACGTGCCTGACAAATTGCCGCAGCTTGAATGGTGCGTGGTTCATCACCTTCAGGTAGCACAATCCGTTTTTTAGCTGCAATTGATTTTTGCACCAGTTCATGACGGAAAGCCGATGGCGACAGGCGAGGGGTAGCGGCATTATTGCTATGCTGCTTAAGCCATTCAACATCAATATGACTTGAAACAAATCGAGTCACTTGCTCAGCTCGTTCGGTATCGTCTGTTGGAATTTCATTGCCAAAATTAGATAAACGCTGAGCAGTTTCAAGTGTGTTTAAACGGGTATGTAAAATCGGTAACCCTTGTTTAATTGCACTTTGACAAAAGTCTAAAAGCTCTGGTGCTGGCGCTTCTCTTTCGGTAAGAACTAAACCTGCAAGAGGAATACCATTGCTGGTTGCCAAACTACTTGCAAGTAAAACGTCGGTACGCTCAGATGCGCTAATAATTAATTCGCCTGCAATGAACTTATTCAATTCATATTCAATGCTTGAAGCAATTAAACTCGAATGCAAAATACGACGTGTTTTAGCTTCACCTTGATGTACCCATTGCCCATCAATGACATTTGCAATATCAAGTGTTCTTGGTACGCTTAACGTGTTGCTAAATGGAACCAGCCCAATAATCGGTAAATCACTAGAACCAAAATAACGATTATATTTTTGCAGTTCAGTCGTAAATTTTGCGATTTCTTCAGTGGGACGTAACGATGGATCAAACGCAACAGGAATTTGTGCTGTTTCTTCGGTTAATCCACGGGTACGCATAAAGAGTACACCAGCAGTACGATTTGATGTTGCTCCACCAAACTGGCGTAAATGAGCATCTACCTTTTCTGCTGCTTTTTTCGGGTTTTGAATATCTGCTGTACTGACCAGCACGACTTCTGCATCAAGCGCTTGTGCAAGACTTGCGTTAAGTTCACTGGCGAAGTGATCTTGTCCGTTAGGTAATAAGCCTTCCACAATAATGACATCATGGTCTGCTGCAACACTACGATGAAGGCTAACCGCTTCTTCAAGTAATTCATCTACTTCCCCAGCGGCAATAAGCTGAGTTAATTTTTCATGCGAAATAGATTGAACAGTTTTACTTTGAAATAAATGACCAAATAATGAAGTGGTTCGGTCAAGATGCTCTTGGTCTTCTTGAGAAAATGGTTTTAAAAAGCCTGCTTTAATTCCGTTGCAATCAAGTGCGTAAATCATGCCTAAGCAGGCAGAGGTTAAGCCAACCCCTTCGCCTGTAGGAATCAATAAAATTGTATTCATATAAACCTATAAATAAACGAATATCGAGTTTTCGCTAAGCTCTAATTAAGCAAGGCTTGCTACAGATGCTGTATTTTCTGCCGCTTCAACAACTTGACGAGTTTCTTTGGCAATACGGCCTTCTTCGTCTGTAGGAATGACCCAAATTTGTGGACCATTTCCGTTGTCGATTCGCCCTTCAGTGCCACGTTTTAGGTTGTTGTTTTGATCTTTATCAAGCTGCAAACCAAAATGAGGTAAATAAGCTAAGGTTTTTTCACGAATATAGGCTGAGTTCTCGCCAATACCACCTGTGAAGATTAAGCCGTCCAGAGTCGGTAAACCACAGCTTAATGCAGCAAGTGATTTTGCAAGGCGATAGCTAAACACTTCAATTGCAAGGCAAGCATCTTCATTACCATTTTCAGCAGCTTCAATCACTGTACGCATGTCGTTAGACAGTTGAGATAAACCTAGTAAGCCACTTTCGTTATTTAAAACTTTATCAATTTTAGCCAAGTCCCAACCGAGATTTTTCGCAAGGAAGCTATGTAAGCTTGGATCAACGTCACCACTACGTGTTCCCATCACTACACCTTCAAGTGGAGTAAGACCCATGGAGGTATCAACACTTTGTCCATTCCACACTGCGCAAGTTGAACTGCCATTTCCTAGATGCGCTGTTAACCATCCACCTTTTTTCAGGTTACCTGCCAGCTCACTCGCTTTGTCAGACACATAGGCGTGGCTTGTACCATGGAAGCCATAACGGCGGACGTTGTGGTCAGTATATAAAAACTTAGGAATTGCATAACGGTATGCATGCGGTGGCATGGTTTGATGGAATGCAGTGTCGAATACGGCAACTTGAGGTAATTCAGGAAATAGACGTACGGTTGCGTCAATACCAATTAAATGTGCTGGGTTATGAAGTGGGGCTAAAGGTGTCGCAGCACGAATACGTTCAATAATTTCAGGAGTGAGTAATTCTGCTTTGGTTAAACTACCCCCGTGTACAACACGATGTCCGATTGCTTGCGGTTTGTAGTTGGCAAGACGTGCAAGTAAAGTTTCTAAAGCTTTGGCATGGTCAGCATAAGGGATTGAAAGTTCAAGTGGTTCACCACCTACTGTAATTCCCTTAATACGAGCATCAGCTGCCCCCAAGTTTTCTGCTAAACCGTAAATACGATCTTCACGACGCTCTGAAACCAGTGCGTATTTAATAGATGAAGAGCCGCAATTGATAACTAATACTGATGTAGCCACGTTGAAATACCCAAGTCCTGATTTAAAATAGTTTTCCTAACTTCCTGTTCAAGATGTATTATTTTTCGATACAGATTGAACGGGTTGTCATGTTTTAACATGTGTTGTTTTTCTGTCCAAGATAGACTTTAGCCCATTAGACTTAAGCACTATCGACCATCAAATTATTTGTAACTAACATTTATCCAGTATAAAGCTTAACCACTGTATTCCTTGTTTTTTTATACGTGTAGAAACGAGTTTTTTGTATATATTTATGAAAGGTAAATTTCTATTTAATGTATTTTTCAAATATTTGGTATAAATTTTTTAAAAAAAAAGGAGTGGTGTTATTTTAATCAAACTATAGGGGAGTATTACAAATAATATACGTAAATGAAATTAAATTTTAATCGTTTATATATAGGTTAAAATATATAAATCATAAACATTTTTAATATAAAACTTAGTATAAAAAAGTCGGTATAAATACATTTATAAGAATATTTTATTGCTTTGATATTATGAGAATTTTCTCATAGTTGTTAGAGGCTAATATACCAATAAATATAGCCAAAAATAAAAACAGCTTCTTGTTTAAAACTTAAACATAATTTGTATTTAATACCCATGCTCCGGTATCACCGTAAAATTTACTAGGGCTTGCATGTCGCTTTTTGCCTTAATAATATTGTTCCTTCCCCTTATCAAATGATGATGAAATATATCATTTGGTCTATTTTTATGTTCCGGCTTATCCGGTTGTACAGGAGCGTCCAGCATGGACTTGCCGAATCCAGTATTGGCAAAAGTGACCGAGCGTGTAATCGCACGTAGTCAAAAAACTCGTTCTGCATATTTACAACGTATTGAACATGCACAAGGCAAATTTCCTGCTCGTGGAGCACTTTCATGTGCCAATCTGGCTCATGGTTTTGCCAGTATGGACGATAATGAAAAATTAATTATTAAAGTAGGCCGTGAACCAAATATTGGCATCGTATCTTCATACAACGAAATGCTGTCGGCTCACGCACCATATAAAACATTTCCAGATTTAATTAAAACAGCCGCTCGCGAAAATGGGGGAGTAGCACAATTTGCAGGTGGTGTTCCTGCGATGTGTGACGGTATTACCCAAGGTAATGCTGGCATGGAACTATCTTTGTTCTCTCGTGAAACCATTGCGATGAGTACAGCGATTGCATTGTCTCATAACATGTTTGACGCAGCTTTATGTCTTGGTGTTTGCGACAAGATTGTGCCGGGCTTGCTCATTGGTGCTTTGCAGTTTGGCTATTTACCTACTATTTTTGTGCCAGCTGGTCCAATGACCAGTGGTCTATCTAACGATGAGAAAGCCAAAATTCGTCAGCAATTTGCAACGGGTCAGGTTGGCCGAGATGCTTTGCTAGAAGCTGAGTCAGCTGCTTATCACGGACAAGGGACTTGTACTTTTTATGGTACAGCCAACAGTAATCAAATGCTGATGGAAGTAATGGGCTTACATTTGCCAAGTGCCGCATTTGTTCATCCTCATACACCATTACGTGATGCACTCACCGCAGAAGCGGCGATTCGTGTACTTGATTTAACAGTTGAGCGTGGAAACTACACGCCGATTGGTCATGTTGTCGATGAAAAAGCAATTATAAACGGTATTGTGGCATTACTCGCTACCGGTGGTTCAACCAACCATACTTTGCATTTGATTGCGATTGCTCGTGCCGCTGGAATCTTGATTGACTGGGATGACTTCGATGAGTTATCGGCTGTTGTTCCATTACTCGCAAAAATCTATCCAAATGGTAAGGCTGATGTAAACCATTTCCAAGCTGCGGGTGGGGTTGCTTTCCTCATCCGTAACTTACTTGAAGCTGGCTTGTTGCATAACGACGTAACGACTGTGGCTGGTAAAGGTTTACAGCATTACACCAAAGAACCAAAACTGATTGACGGTAAGCTCACTTGGGTTGACGGTGTGGTTCAAAGTCTTGATGACAAAGTTTTACGTAGCATTGATGCGCCGTTTCAACCAGATGGTGGCTTGCGCTTAATGCAAGGTCGCCTTGGCCGTGGTGTAATCAAGATTTCTGCTGTTGCGCCAGAACATCGTAAAGTTAAAGCTCCAGCAATTGTGTTTGATTCTCAAGAAGCAGTGCAAGCTGCATTTGATCGTGGTGAATTACACCGAGACTTTATTGCAGTTGTTCGTTTCCAAGGTGCGCGTGCTAACGGTATGCCTGAATTGCATCGTTTAACGCCTGTGTTGGGTGTTTTACAAGATCAAGGTTTCCACGTTGCTTTAGTCACTGATGGGCGTATGTCTGGCGCTTCAGGCAAAGTTCCTGCGGTGATTCATTTATCTCCAGAGGCCTTACTAAATGGGCCGATTGCTAAAGTTCAAACAGGCGATATGTTGGTTATTGATGCTGAGGCTGGCGTACTCGATGTTGAAATAGATGAACAGACTTGGCAGTCGCGTCCTGTTGCTCAGCCAGAACATCAGGCAGAAAACGAGGTTGGCTTTGGCCGTGAATTATTTGGTGTTTTCCGTGCTGCTGCTGCGCCAGCTGAACATGGAGCATCTGTATTTGGTGCATTGGTTGGTGAAAATTCACCAGAGCAGATTTGAATCAAAGGAACTGAAAAATAATGATTAAAATTGAAGATATCGTCAAATTAGGTCCAGTTATCCCTGTATTGGCATTTGATTCTGCTGAGCAAGGTGAAGATGTATCACGTGCTTTACATGCGGGTGGTGTGAAAGTTCTTGAGATTACATTGCGTACCGCTGCTGGTCTTGCTGCTATTGAGCGTGCTAGCCAATTGGCAGATGACATTGTGGTGGGGGTAGGTACGATTACCAAACCAGAACACTGTGCGCAAGCCAAAAAAGTAGGTGCTCAATTTGGTGTATCTCCTGGTTTAACTAAAGATTTGCATTTGGCTGCGCAAGATGCTGGCTTACCTCTATTGCCGGGTGTGATGACACCAAGTGACCTGATTCAAGCGATTGAATTGGGTTATGACATTGTGAAGTTCTTCCCAGCTCAACAGGCAGGTGGCGTTGAGATGCTAAAAGCATTTTATGGTCCATTTCCAAACTTGCGCTTTTGTCCGACTGGTGGAATTACGGCAGAGTCAGCGCCAGATTTCTTAAAGCAACCTAACGTGGTTTGTGTAGGTGGTTCATGGTTAACACCTAAAGCTACTGTAGCTGCACAAGACTGGGCTGAAATTACTCGCTTGGCACAAATTGCGAGTCAGTTGAGAACTTTGTAAATGTAGACAATATTTATAAAAAATGAAGTGCATTCTATGTGCTTTAAAGGCTGTATTGATGTGATCAGTTTGTACTGGTCACACCTAAATATAAAAATTTAATGTCTTAACAGTAGGAATTACTGTGGTTGAAGACCCTTGTTTAGGCAGTGTGCCTAAATAATTATTCCAAGGAGAAGTGTCCCATGGAGACGGTTCAGGGTGGTATGTTACTGATCTACACTGTAATCGCGATTATTGCTTTAGTGGTCATGATCGCGAAGTTTAGAATTTATCCATTTTTAGTTCTTATTATTGTTTCACTCGGTTTAGCCTTGGCTGTTGGCATGCCAATGGGTGATATTGTTAAGTCTTATGAAGCCGGTACAGGTAAAACCTTAGGTCACCTTGCGATTGTAATCGCACTAGGAACAATGCTCGGTAAAATGATGGCTGAGTCTGGTGGCGCAGAGCGAATAGCAATTACTTTAATTAAGTGGTTTGGTGAGAAAAATATTCACTGGGCCATGATGTTTATTGCCCTTATTGTTGGTCTTCCCGTATTTTTCGAAGTAGGTTTCGTTCTACTCATTCCAATTGCATTCAACATTGCCAAGCGAACAGGCAAATCTTTACTGGTTGTTGGCTTGCCAATGGTTGCAGGTTTGTCGGTTGTGCATGGGTTAATTCCACCACATCCAGCGGCATTGTTGGCAGTACAGGCTTACCATGCTGATATTGGTAAAACGATTGCTTATAGTCTGATAGTGGGTGTGCCAACGGCTATCGTCGCTGGGCCACTGTATGCATTGTGGATCAACAAATACGTCAAATTGCCTGAGAATAACCCGTTAGCGAAGCAGTTTATTGAAGCAGATACGAATAGAACTCGTGAGCTACCAAGCTTTGGGATTACCTTATTCACAATTATGCTGCCTGTAGTATTAATGTTGGTTGGAAGCTGGGCTGATCTGTTCTTTGCACCACAGACTTTCGCAAATGATTTGCTACGTTTTATTGGTACTTCTGATATCGCATTACTCATTGCCGTACTGGTCAGCTTTATTACCTTTGGTACGATGCAGGGCTTTAACCGTGAACAAATTGAAAAATTCTGCGGTGGGTGTTTAGCTTCTATTGCTGGGATTATGTTGATTGTAGGTGCTGGTGGTGGTTTTGGCGGCATTTTGCGTGACACCGGTATTTCTAATGAGATTGTTTCTACAGCATTGAAGGCAAATTTATCACCGTTATTGTTAGGCTGGTTTGTTGCAGCACTGATTCGTTTGGCAACAGGATCGGCAACGGTGGCTATGGCTACAGCGTGTAGTATTGTCGCTCCAATTGCAGCTACGGCGGGTGTCGCAGTTAGGCCAGAACTTTTAGTACTTGCCACAGGTTCAGGTTCATTAGTTTTCTCACATGTAAATGACGCAGGATTCTGGTTAATCAAAGAATATTTCGGTATGACAGTAGGGCAGACACTCAAGACTTGGTCAGTATTAGAAACGATCATTTCAGTGTTGGGTTTATCTTTCACGCTACTGCTTAGCACTATTTTATAATTAAAGGTGAGTAATCCATGATTGTGATTGCAATGGGTGTCTGTGGAACAGGTAAAACCCTAATTGGTGAATTGTTATCAGAGCGTTTGGCTTGTGAGTTCCTTGATGGCGATACGCTTCATTCAGCTGCAAATAAAAGTAAGATGAGTCAAGGTATTCCCTTAACTGATGAAGACCGCTTGCCATGGTTACAGGCAATTCGTCAGGCCATTGAAACCAAACAAAGAGACGGTGAAACAGCTGTATTTACATGCTCATCTTTAAAGCGAATGTATCGCGATATTTTAAGAGGGCAGGATCAGAATGTTAAGTTTGTGTACCTAAAAGGCTCTTATGAGTTATTACAGCAAAGACTGGCAGAAAGATCTGGTCATTTTTTTGACCCAGCGTTGCTACAAACACAGCTAGATACGTTGGAAGAACCTGATATGAATGAAGCAATTGCTATTGATATTGCTCTCACACCAGAACAAATCATTGAGCAAGTCATTCAGAAGCTAGGAATGACTGATAATGTGTGTCGGGGGTAAATTCATCTAGAAAGATTATCAACGCTTTAAGTTATTCACCTTGTGATTTACGGTTCAAGCAAGGTGAATACGGATAATAATAGTGATATTGACCCGAAAAAGACCTGATTACAGTGGACAGTTCGGGGATATATAAAAGACATACGAATAATAAGGTATTAAGAAGAATGAATCAGTTAAATAATTTACAGCATAAATTCCCAGTAGAGGATAGTATTCCTGAAAGTGTGCGTCTGCCTTCTCAAATTCATCAGCGTGTCTCACTAGTGGATGGTGAGTTGAGGTTGGGGGCTGGTGCAACCAAGAAAACATTATCTCCAATCTGGATTCAGCAGCCTGACGGTAGCTTACAGCAAGTTGAACTTGGTAGTTATCCGGTCATGGGTGAAAAAGAAAGTGATGAAGCGTTAGAGGCCGCGGTACGAGCTTACAACAATGGTCGTGGCGAATGGCCAATGATGAAGGTTGGTGAGCGCATTGCCTGTATGCAAAATTTTATTCAGCGCATGGTGGAGCAGCGAGATCTGATCATTAAGCTGATCATGTGGGAAATTGGCAAAAGCTTGGCTGATTCAGAGAAAGAGTTTGACCGTACGATTACCTACATGCGTCAAACGATAGATGCCCTGAAAGATTTGGATAATGCCAACTCTCGCTTTGTCATGGCTGAAGGTACGATTGGTCAAATTCGTCGTACTCCATTAGGCGTAGTGTTGTGTATGGGACCATACAACTACCCACTGAATGAAACCTTTGCGACTCTGATCCCAGCCATGCTAATGGGTAATAACATCATTTTTAAACCACCTCAATTCGGGACCTTGTTGTTTGAACCGTTACTAGAAGCGTTCCGTGATTCATTTCCAAAAGGCGTGATCAATACCATTTATGCACCAGGTTCTCTAGTAGTACCCCATCTACTGGCATCTGGGCAAATTAATGTACTGGCACTGATTGGTTCTAGTAAAGTAGCTGATCATTTGAAGAAGCAACATCCTAAATCTCACCGTCTGCGTGCGATTTTGGGGCTGGATGCGAAGAATGCAGCTATTATTCTGCCGGATGCCGACTTGGATCTGACAGTGAAAGAGTGTCTGTTAGGTGCATTGTCGTTTAATGGTCAGCGTTGTACCGCGCTCAAAATGCTGATGGTACATCGCTCGATAGCCGATGAATTTGTTAACCGCTTAACGGCTGAGCTGGCCAAACTTAAAGTGGGGATGCCATGGGAAAAAGGTGTATTTATTACGCCATTACCAGGTATGCACCGTACGGCCTACATGACTGACGTCATTGAAGATGCCGTGGCTAAAGGGGCAAAAGTGGTTAATCTGGAAGGTGGTGAATTCTGCAAAACAATGTTCTATCCAGCCGTAGTTTATCCAGTGACTGAAGGTATGAGGCTGTATCGTGAAGAACAGTTCGGTCCAGTTGTGCCAGTTGCTGTTTATGATGACATTGAAACTGTCTTGGAATATGTTACTACTTCTGATCATGGTCAGCAGGTGAGTATTTTTGGTAGTGACCCTGAGCAAATTGGTCATTTAGTTGATCCGCTGGTTCATCAAGTCTGTCGTGTAAACATCAACTGTCAATGTCAGCGTGGCCCTGATGTGTTCCCCTTCGGTGGTCGTAAAGATTCTGCGGAAGGTACACTGTCTGTGCATGATGCGCTTCGTGCATTCTCGATCCGTTCCATGATTGCTGCTAAGCAGACAGATGATAGCAAAGGCATGTTGGCCTCAATGGTGTCGGAGCACTATTCTAAATTTGTGAATACTGACTTTATTTTCTAATTAATAACTTGAATAATAAAAAACGCCTGAAATTGATCAGGCGTTTTTATTTGAACTCATAGATTTAATTATTGGCGAATTTGTCCGTCACCTAACACAATCCATTTTTGTGAAGTTAAGCCTTCTAAACCAACTGGGCCGCGGGCATGGATTTTATCGGTGGAGATGCCAATTTCAGCGCCTAAACCATATTCGAAACCATCCGCAAAACGAGTTGAAGCATTGATTACGACTGAGCTTGAATCTACACGAGCCAAGAACTGACGAGCTAAAGTGTAGTTTTCAGTCACGATTGCATCGGTGTGATGTGAACCATATTTGTTGATATGGTCAATTGCTTCATCAATCCCGCTCACCACTTTAACAGCAAGAATTGGCCCTAAATATTCAGTATACCAATCTTCTTCTGTCGCAGGTTTTACAGAGGCACCTAAAATACGGCGTGTTTCTGGGCAACCACGTAATTCAACTTGTTTTTCAGCATACAGTTCGGCAATGCGTGGTAAGAAAACGTCTGCAATTTTTTCATCAACAAGCAGTGTTTCCATCGCATTACAAACACCGTAACGATGTGTTTTTGCATTTAATGTAATTGGTAAAGCTTTTTGCAAGTCGGCCTGTGCTTCAACAAATACATGGCAGTTACCATCAAGATGTTTAATGACAGGAATACGCGCTTCGTTAGTTACACGCTCAATTAAGCTTTTTCCACCACGTGGAACGATTACATCTACATATTCAGCCATGGTAATAAGATGACCAACTGCCGCGCGGTCAGAAGTGTTAATCACTTGAACTGAATCTTCAGGTAAGCCAGCAACTTTTAAGCCATGCTTAATCGCTTCAGCAATTGCTTTATTTGACTCGAGTGCTTCTGAACCACCACGTAAAATAATGGCGTTGCCCGATTTAATGGCTAAAGATGCAGCTTCAAGGGTTACGTTTGGACGTGATTCGTAAATCATCCCAACAACACCTAAAGGCACACGCATTTTACCAATTTGAATGCCTGTGGGGCGATATGCAAGATCCGTAATTTCCCCAATTGGATCGACAAGTGCAATCACATCTTTTAGACCTTGCAACATTCCTTTAAAACGTGCGGGCGTAAGTTCAAGACGATCAAGCAATGCGCTGTCGAGCTGATTGCTACGACCTTTATCCATGTCGATTTGATTCGCTGCCAAAATAGCTGCCTGATTATTTTCTAAAGCAGTATAAATAGCAGAGAGCGCATGATTTTTTAGTGAGGTAGAAGCACTTGTGAGGACACGAGAAGCCTCGCGTGCTTGTTGCCCAACTTTTTGCATATATTGTTCAATTGAATCTTGCATAGCATTTTTTAATCATTTACCAATGACTACGATAGTAGCAGTCAAATGCGGAACAATGAATGGCTTTTTTTCAAAAATGTGACCGCCATAAAAAAACATTTAAATATTTTGCAAACTATTAGCGGCTTAAACAAGATGAGCGGTCATTTCAGCGATTGCGTATATTTCAGACAATTGTTTAGAATGTTATTGTGCAATACAAACTAATACAAATTTTAAAGATTTGTGCATAAAAGATTACGTGTTCAAGAAGGAACTCTTGCAGCATAAAAAAATTACAGCAAGGAGGAAGCAAGGATATGAATTCCATTATTCAAATGGATTCGGAGATCAACCAAGCTTATGCCGGTTTTGGCTTTTTCGATATCTACCATAGAGATAGTTTTAAACAACCTGCTCGTACAACATGGATTGACGGTTGGAAAATTGAATATATGGCAATTGCCGATCCTAAAACGATCCACAAAACGCCGATTGTGATTGTTGGTGGTGCTTTCCAGAATTTTAATTCTTATAAATATTGTGTTGAACAATTGTTTGAAAGTGGTCCGGTTATTTTAATTGACTTACCTTCAATGGGTGCAAATCAGCAAATTACCAATCGCGACACAGGAGTGTCTGCTGGTACTTTAGAACTTCCTGATTTATCTGAAATGTTAGGACGTTGGTTAGATATCGTTGGAATACAAAAAGTTTCTGTAATGGGAATGTCTTTAGGGTCCGTGATTGCCTCTTGTTTTGCTCATCAGCGCCCAGATTTGATGGATCGTATGATCTTGATGGGAGTTATGCAAAAGACTCGTAAAAGTTGGCGAATGATTTTGGAAGAATCCCTCAAACTCATGCAAGAAAACCGTATGGAAGAGTTTGGGCAAGCTGTAATTTTGTATTTAGTTAATCATGCAAAATTAGATAAAACTCGTATGTCGCCAACCGCTAAAAAGTTATTTTTTAGACAAATGGCCGAGTTTACGGGGACTGAGCGAGAACGTTATGAAATTAACTGTAACCGCCTTTTGCGATTAACAGATGTACCTATTCCAGAGTGCAAAACGCTGGTAGCAGCAGGGCAGTACGATAGTTTTACTTTGCCTCATGAAAATGCGAACTTTGCGTTGCAATGTCCAGATATGGAATTTGCACTTATTGCAAACGCTGATCATGTACCGCAACTCCAACGTCGTAAAGAAACCATGAGTTTGTTCACTTCATTTTTGAAGGGTGAATCTATCCAAAATCTGGATGGCATTATTCCTATGACACGTGAACAAATGCAAAACATGGAACGCCGTGGTGAAGAGCGAGTTCGGGTCTTGCAACCGAATACTCAACTGAGCCACCGTGAATGTAAAACAGAAGTGCCAGTGACGATTGTTGACGTGACTTTCTTTGGGATGTATTTAAAAATGGATGATGTTTCGCAACTTGATTTTGTGAATGACCATCCACGCGATTTGGCACTTCATTTAGAAGATGAAGAAGGTAGTTTTGCGATTGAGTGCTTAATTTTTGAAAGTACAGCGCAGGGTATTCGAGCTTTATTTAAACATGGTAGTTTTGAGCTTGCTGATCGGTTAAGCCGTTTTATTGCGCGTCAAAAACAAGCAGCTTAATAATATATTTATAGATGGGAGCTCGTTTATTTCGAGCTTCCATTTTTTTATATTTATTATTTTATTTGAGAATGAATAATCCAGACTAAATCGCCTAAATGCTCTTCATGGTTATCTTGAGAAACTTGCCCAAAGAATATTTGTGGCTGTTCAATAGTAACTTGCCCAAACTCTGTATCTTTAAAAAAGTCTTTAACCTCTTGTGGACTTTTGAAATGAAAACTAAATGAACTGCGAGACATGAGTTTAAGTAACTTACTACTATTCCAGATAATACTAGCAAGTTTGTTTTTAACTGGTTCAGGGTAGAGGTCTGTTAAATAGTGAAACTTTTTAAAAGTAACACCATAGTGGCCAATCGATTGGATCAATTGTTTTAATAAATTTTTATCAAAATAATTAATTAAACCTTCACTAATCACAACCAGTGGGCGGTTCGGGTCAAATACTTCAAATGCTTGTGCAAAAGCTTCTGTAAATAAATCAACTGATAAGATTTCAGGTGCATTTTTTTCAATTTGCTGTAACGCATTTTGTTTGGTTTGTGCCATATCGGGCAAATCAAGCTCCCGATAGGTAATAGAAGGGTAATGTTGTCTAAACCACCAGCCACGTGGCGACAAGCCACATGCTATTTCAAGCACCTGTAAATCAGGATTTTCTTGAATGAGGTGTTCTAAATGGTGATCAAGCATGGTGTGGCGTTGTTTGAGCGTCGTACGCATGCTACCGCCCACATATTTCTCTGCCCATGATTCTATCGGGTGAACTAAATATGCCAATGATTTGCCTTTGGTTGTGGCAAGTGCTTCATGAGAGATTCCCATTTGATACCAGATATAACCCGTATAGTGGGCTGTAAAAGAGATATGGCGGTGTTTTGAAAGTTGTTGTGTCATTCGTCCTGAACTCGATTTATTGTTTTTGTGTGATCTTCATTATTTATAAAAATGAAGAATTTTTACTGCATTGATGTTGAATGAACCTGCATGACGGAGTCCTGTGAATTAGGTTAGCATTTTGGGATGAACTTTCAGTTGGAGTTACTTTTCTTTCGGGAAAAGTAACCAAAACCTGAGGTACGAAAAGCAAAGATTGATTATCTTTGCCGTACCGTAAAACGAAAGCTATGCTTGAGTAAAATACTACGCACTTCGTTTGTCTTGCGCAATGCGAAAGCGCTAACGCTTTTGCATTGCTCAGGTTGCGTATGACTTAACCGCGTATCAGATAGTGAATAGGTTTTTGTAGCTAATTAAAATTTTTACTAACTTAAATCGAATTTTTAAACTCTTCAATGGCTGTTTTGACAGCTTGCCACTCGTTTCCAAGCGATAAGGTTTCACCAATTTGAATTTGTGGAATTTGGCCGCGCATGCGTTCTAAACGCTCTTGGTTTGGTAGCTCTAAATCTGTAATACCTTCAAGTGCTGTACAGGCTGCACTTCGGTCATTACATACCAGCCCCATGTCACACCCAGCCGCTAGAGCAGCTTGAATACGAGCATCTGCGCCACCTGCTACACATGCAGCCTGCATGCTTAAGTCATCAGAGAAAAGTACACCAATAAAATTCAAACGCTTGCGTAGAACTTCTTGAATCCAGAAAGGTGAAAAACCTGCCGGATTTGGATCAACTTGATCATAAATCACATGTGCAGGCATGAGTGCATCTAGCTGAGGCATAAGCTTAATGAAGCTTTGCATATCGTGGTTATAAATTTCGTCATAGCTACGGCTGTCGATTGCAGCAGCAACATGAGAGTCGGCTTTCACAGAACCGTGGCCTGGGAAATGTTTGCCCGTATTTGCCATTCCAGCTTTTTTCATGCCTTGCATAAATGCGCCTGCGAGTGGGGCAATATCTTCAATATTTTTAGAGAAGCCACGGTCGCCAATCACGTCACTAATTGCATTAAGATCTAAAACTGGTGCAAAACTAAAATCGATGCCGACTGCAAGCACTTCGGTTGCCATGAGCCAACCGCATTGCTCAGCCAGCTCAAGTGCTTTTTGAGGTTGAGTTAAATATAACTCCCCAAAACGACCCATGGCTGGTAATAATGTAAAACCTGATCTTAGGCGCTGAACTCGGCCACCTTCTTGGTCAACAGCAATCAAAATATCTGGGCGAATTTGACGCATATGGTCGGTTAAAGCACGCACTTGTTGTGGAGATTCAATATTTCGTGCAAATAAAATCATGCCACCGACTTGCGGAGCGCGTAATAGTTCAATATCTTCTTGAGTAAGTTCTGTGCCGGCGATGTCCAGCATCAATGCGCCAATCATATTGGTTCCATTTGAATTTTGATTGAAAAACAATAAGCGAATTTTGCAATGTTTTGCTACATTTTGTCAGTACAGAATATGATAAAACTACACGGTATAAACAATTTAGTTGGTTAAGATTTTGAATCTGCTTAGTTCATATCGAAAACAGAGCGTGTAAGATAGGAACACCCAAGGAAGTATTAAAAATTTATGAAACTTCAAACTATAGCTTGTGCAGTAGCGATCGCGACTGGCGGTTTATTCTTCTCTCATACGATGAATGAAGCGAGAGCGGCAACCAATACTGCTGCGGTTTCTCAATCAATCCAGCCAACGCAAGAACAGGCTTTGGTGGCTCGCCAACTGGCAACTTTAGTTGATCGTCAACATTATTTAAATATGCGTCTGGATGCGACCACATCAAATCGTATTCTGGATATGTATTTAGATAGTCTTGATCCAGATCACTCATTATTTCTAGATTCTGAAGTTCAAAATTATAAAAAACTATATGGTTCAAATTTTGGTGCTTCATTAAAAGCGGGGAATTTAACTGGACCGTTTGCAATTCATCAGCAATATCGTGAACGCTTAAAACAATTTTATGAGTTCATGTTAGCTGAGTTAAAACAACAGCAAAATTTAAAGCAGCCTAATAGTTATATTGAAGTTGATCGTGAAAAAGCACCGTATTTTAAAACGACTGCTGAGCAACAAAATCATTGGCGCAAAATGTTGGTTTCACAGTTAATCAACTTAACCATTAGCCGTGAAGAAGAGCAGGCGAAACAAAAAGCGCTTAAAGAAAATCCTTCACTTGCTGATGGTCAGGACTTAACTGGCCCAGAAGATTTAACGCCAGCTCAAACGTTAACTAAACGTTATACGCGTCAGCTTGAAAGAATTAGTCGTGTAAAAAGCGATGACGTCTTGGACAAAACATTAAATGCAATGTTGGCGACCTATGATCCACATAGTAACTATTACCCGCCAATTGATGCGATCGAACTTAATCGCCAAACTACCTTGCAACTAGAAGGTATTGGGGTGTCGATTCGTCCAGAACGTGGCAACGAAGATTACACCAAGATTGAAACCATTGTAGAAGGTGGTCCTGCAAGTAAGTCTGGTCAAGTGAAATCAGGAGATCGAATCATTGGTGTCGCCCAAGAAGGCGAGAAAATGATTGATGTGATTGGTTGGACAAGTTCTGAAATTGTTGGGCTTATTCGTGGTAAACGTGGAACGAAAGTCACATTAAAACTTCTTGGTGCTGGCGCATCAATGAGTCAGGCACGTAATGTGACCCTAGTACGTGATGTGATTCAAGAAGAAGATGCTGGTGTTCGTTCACGCACAGTTGAAGTGACACGTGATGGTAAAAAGCATGTGTTGGGCGTAATTGAAATTCCATCATTCTATTTTGACTATCGTTCACGTCGTGCGGGTAAACAATATCGTTCGGTTTCTGAAGATACTGCAAATGCTTTCGAAGCGCTAAAAGCGAAGAAAGTAGAAGGTATTATTATTGACTTACGTAATGACCCAGGTGGCTCATTAGAAGAAGTTGCACGTATGTTGGGACAGGTGATTAAGTCTGGTCCGGTTGTACAAATTCGTGATGGCAATGGCAACGTAAGCGTGTTTGAAGATAACGATGGTGGTCAGCAAATTTATACAGGTCCACTCGCTGTATTGGTGAACTTGGCATCGGCATCAGCAAGTGAGATTTACTCTGCTGCAATTCAAGATTATGAGCGCGGTATTATTATTGGTAGTACAACCACTGGTAAGGGTACAGCTCAGGTACAACTTGATACTCTGGCATATGGTCAAGCAACTTTAACTCAGCGTAAGTTCTATCGCATTACTGGCGGTAGTACACAAAATAAAGGTGTAGTGCCAGACATTAAACTCGTCGATATCTATAACGAAGAGTTTGGTGAGCGTAAATCGAAGAATGCATTGAAGTGGGACACAATTCCTACCGCACCATTTAAACGTGAAGGCTCTGTTCAACCTTATGTGACAAAGTTGTCTCAATTCTCTGAACAACGTGTTGCTAATGATGCTCAGTTTAAATATCTAAATAAACGTACTGCGATTGCTAAGATGACGAGTGATCAAAAACAAGTAGTACTTGATATTGATAAGCGCCGTGCTGAATTACTTGGTTTAGAGAAACAAACTTTAGATGCAGAGAATCAACGCCGTGCTGCAACGGGTCAAAAGCCTTTTGCAAACTGGGAAAGCTATCAAGCTTCATTAGATGCTCTAGCTGAATCTCGCGCTAAAATGAAAGCATCCCAACGTCCAGCGTTACCAGAAGAAGAAACTTTTGTGACTGAAGCTGCTAATGTACTCATGGATTATGCAAAATTGCAAAATCGCTAAGAGTTACTAGGCTTTAAGAAAAAAGCATGCTGTCATCAGTGTGCTTTTTTATTTTTCATGTCAGTAAACTGTCACGCATTTATCATCAAAATGTCAAAAAAACTGCTTAATCTTTAAGCATGAAAATAAATACATTGATGGATGGCGCTATGCAAAGTTCATACGCGACAGCACTATTAAAACAACAGCAACTTCCCGAAAGCTTCCAATTCTTTTTTAAACAAAAGCAGCAGCTATCTAATACGCATTCATTGCATGATTTGGTGCGCCCACGTTTAAAAATTGCGATTGTGACGGAAACTTGGCCACCCGAAATTAATGGTGTGGCACTTTCATTATTACAATTATGCCAAGGTTTACAAAAACAGGGGCATAAGATTTTACTGATTCGCCCAGAGCAAAAAGCAAAATGCCATGACTTTACACCAGAGCAAGAATGCTTGGTTATGTCGCAGGCGATTCCCAAGTATCCAACTTTACAATTTGGTTGGCCACAATATTTAAAAGTATCGAAAGCTTTTGAAAAGTTTGTCCCAGATGTCGTGCACATTGTGACTGAAGGGCCATTAGGTTTAACTGCCATGCAAGCTGCTAAGGCAAAAGCTATTCCTGTTTCGAGTGGCTTTCATTCACCATTTCAAGACTTTAGTCGATTCTTCGATTTGGCTTTTTTAGTCAAACCGATTCAAAAATATCTGTGTTGGTTTCACAATAACACTCATGTAACTTGTGTGCCGAGTAAAGATACTCAAGAAGCATTACGCGGTTTTGGTATTACTTGTCCACTGGTTGTCGTTGGGCGTGGCGTAGATACAACCAGATTTTCACCGAAGCATCGCTCTGAAAATTTGCGAAAACAATGGGATGCTGATGAGAATACACGCGTTATGCTTTATGTGGGGCGTTTGTCTCCCGAAAAAGAAGTACAAGTTCTCATTGAAAGTTATGCGAACCTGCAAACTATTCAGCCAAATAAAACTAAATTAGTAATTGTAGGAGATGGCCCAGATTTTGCTCGTTTAAAGTCACTACCTGAAGCGAAGGGTGTTATCTTTACTGGAAGTCTGAGAGGTCAAGATTTGGCGGCTGCCTATGCGAGTGCAGATGTATTCGTATTTGCGAGTCAAGTTGAAACGTTTGGTAACGTAGTTTTAGAGGCAATGGCAAGCGGTTTACCAGTTATAGCGTATGATTATGCATGTGCACATCAATACTTAACACATGGTGTGAATGGCTGGTTAAGCCCACTTGGACAAAAAAACCACTTTATACAACAAATTTATCAGCTTCCTTCAGTACAACAACTTAGAGAAATGGGCGTGCAAGCCTGTCATAAAGTACAGCAAAGCGGTTGGCAACTTCCGGTTCAGCAATTGGAGCAGGCATTTTATCAGGTAGTGAAGGAGCCCTCGTTGGACTTCACCTAAGTATCCTAAGATAGGAGAATGACCATGAAATTTAAGAATGCAAAAATAAAAATACTCGATTTAGATTTGAGAGGCTGTTTATATCTGAACAATTTCTCTCACTCACAGCGTGTTGCCCTTTTTTTCAAAATTATCAGTCGTGTTGGTGATGGTCCATTTTGGTATCTAATGTTGGCAATCGTGTGGGGTATGCAAGGCATTAACTATAGCTTGCAAATCATCTACTTGTTATTAGGTGGTTCTGTTGGCACAGCAATCTATAAATTTTTAAAACACAAAACAACGCGACCACGTCCTTATCAGGTGCATCAGGTGATTGTACTCGGTGAAAGACCACTTGATCACTTTAGTTTTCCATCAGGTCACACGCTTCATGCGGTCATGGTGACAATTGTATTGGGTTACATCCAGCCAGTTTTGCTTGCTGCCATGTTCCCATTTATGGTGCTTGTCGCTTTGTCTCGTATGGTACTGGGTCTTCATTACCCAAGTGATGTGATTGTTGGTGCGCTAATTGGTGCAGCGGTCGCGGCTACGATTATTTTTGTGGCGCCATTATTGAACATCGCTTTATAAGCATCGGTAATTTTTATCAGCTTAAGCTATCGATTAAGTTTGTGGATTTGCTAAAGTACACAGTTCGTGATTTAGCAGATTAAACAGATAGGAGCCGCTATGGGCTTACGTTGGACAGATACGATTGATATTGCCATTGAATTGTCAGAAGCACATCCAGAAGTTGATCCGCAATGGATCCGTTTTACCGATTTACATGCATGGGTGTGCGCATTGCCAGACTTTAGTGATGACCCAAATAAATCGACAGAAGGATTGCTAGAAGGCATTCAGATGGCCTGGATAGACGAAGTTCGCTAAAAACAGTAGAAAAAATCGCAACTTTTACACATTCAAAGCTGATTATTGCCTATGACATCGGTATAATGCGGCAAATTTTTTAAAGTTTAAATCTTAAAATAAAGGAGCCACTCATGGCTATTGAACGTACTTTGTCTATCGTAAAACCTGATGCAGTGTCTAAAAACCACATCGGTGAAATTTTTGCTCGTTTTGAAAAAGCGGGTTTAAAAATTGTTGCGACTAAAATGAAACACCTTTCTCAAGCTGATGCTGAAGGTTTCTATGCTGAGCATAAAGAACGTGGTTTCTTTGGTGACTTAGTTGCATTCATGACTTCTGGTCCAGTTGTAGTATCTGTTCTTGAAGGCGAAAATGCAGTTCTTGCACACCGTGAAATCTTAGGCGCTACAAACCCTAAAGAAGCGGCTCCTGGTACGATTCGTGCTGACTTCGCTGTAAGCATCGACGAAAACGCTGCTCACGGTTCTGACTCAGTTGCTTCTGCAGAGCGTGAAATTGCTTACTTCTTTGCTGACAACGAGATCTGCCCACGCACTCGTTAATCGAAAGCATTCAAACCAGATAAGTGGTATACTACTTATCTGGTTTTTTTATTCTCTTAAGAGAATATTGTTTGATTCTTGAACAACATCTTCAGTTTTTTGACATGGTTTAGGTAAATACACATGAGTTCTGCAGTGGTCGTTTCATCTGAAAATCTTGATGGACAGCAGCAATCTTCGTCCACGCCAGCATCGCCTGCTGCCGAAAAAGTGAATTTACTCGGCATGTCACGTGCTGAATTAGAAAAATTCTTTGAAGATATTGGTGAGAAAAAGTTTCGTGCCGGTCAGGTTATGAAATGGATTCATCAATACTTTGTTACTGATTTTGCTGAAATGACTAATATTTCAGGCAAATTGCGTGCAAAGCTTGAACAAATTTGTGAAATTAAAGCTCCTGAAGTGGTACACCGTCATTATTCAAAAGACGGAACACGTAAATGGGTGTTTCGCGTAGGTGAAGGTTCTGGCTCTTTAGTAGAAACTGTATTAATTCCTGCCGAAGATAAAACAGGTTCACGAAAAACTTTGTGTATTTCTTCACAAGTGGGCTGCGCATTGGACTGCTCATTTTGTTCAACAGGTAAGCAAGGTTTTCAGCGCGATTTAACGCCAGATGAAATTATTGGGCAACTTTGGATGGCAAACTATTCCTATATGGAAGAAGTGCCTGTTGCTGAGCGCGAGCGTTCAGTGACTAATGTCGTGATGATGGGGATGGGTGAGCCATTGCTCAACTACGATGCTGTATTAAGCTCAATGCACATTATGCTCGATGACTTTGCTTATGGTATGTCAAAACGTCGTGTGACTTTGTCAACGTCAGGTGTTGTGCCAAAAATTGACCAACTTGCAAAAGATATTGATGTTGCTTTAGCAATTTCCCTACATGCGCCAAATGATGAATTGCGTAATGAACTTGTGCCTATTAATAAAAAATATCCATTGGCTCAGTTGATTGCGGCATGTCAGCGTTATATTGCAAAAGATGGTAATGAAAGCGCGCGTAAACATGTGACCATTGAATATGTCATGTTAGAAGGTGTGAACGACCAACCTGAACATGCACAGCAGTTGCTTAAATTACTTAAAAACTTACCAAGTAAAATTAACTTGATTCCATTTAATCCGTTCCCTCATGCGCCATATGGACGCTCAAGTCGAAATCGTATCATCTCTTTCCAAAAAACTTTGTCTGATGCAGGATTTGTGTGTACGATTCGTCAAACACGTGGCGATGATATTGATGCCGCATGTGGACAATTGGTCGGCCAAGTTGCTGACCGTACGCGTCGTGCTGAGCAGTGGCAAAAGAAAGTGGCTCAACGACAAGAGATTTTACGTACACAAGGATAATATTGAGGGCAGACTTTGAGTACTCCGAAGTTGAAGATCATGTTATGTATGGGGGTTGCTGTTGCACTTTTGGCAAGTGGTTGCCAGACTTCGCAAACGGTTAAAAAGGACCCGGAAAAAGCAGTAAAAGTGCGTACGCAGCTTGCTGCCGAATACATTCGTTCTGGTGACTTGGATTCTGCAAAGCGTTCTCTTGACCAAGCGTTAAGTGTCGATAGTCGTGATGCAACGGCAAATATGATGATGGGTATTTTATTGCAACAAGAAGGCAGTAAACCCAATTTAGAAAAAGCGGAACATTACTTTAAGCGTGCAATTTCGTCTGAACCAGACAATGCTCAGGCACGTAATAATTATGGTACGTATTTGTACCAAATGGAGCGTTATAATGATGCTATTGAGCAATTTCGTATTGCTGGTGCAACATTAGGTTATGACCAACGTTACCAGGCTTTAGAAAATCTGGGGCGAATTTATTTAAAACTAGGCGATATTGCGAGTGCTGAAAAAACATTCAAACAAGCACTTCTTGCTAACCGCGACTCTTACATTTCAATGTTAGAGTTAGCAGAAATTTTTTATTTGCAGCAGCAGATTCCGGCTGCTACACAAATGTATGAACAATATGTTCGTACAGTGGGGCAGAAAAATCAGGGTGCACGCGCACTTTGGATTGGTTTAAGAGTGGCTCGAGCCAATGCGGATAAAATGGGAATGCAAGTTTTAGTAAACCAGTTACGTGCTTTATTCCCGGAAAGTCCAGAATATCAACGTTATTTGCAATTACAGTATAGTACTGAGGCCGTATGGAAATAAATCCTAATTCACAGCAGCCAACTGGCTCAAGCTTACCGACTTCTGCTTTAGGAAATATTCAACGTCCTGGTGAGTATTTACGTCAAATTCGTGTTTCTCAGAAAAAAGAATTAGAGCAAGTATCTTCAGATTTAAATATGCCGCTGAAAACGCTCAATGCGTTAGAGCAAGACGACTATAAATCTTTGCCAGAAGCGACTTTTATCAAAGGCTATTATCGTTCTTATGCGAAGTATTTAAATACTGATGCAACTGCAATTATCCAGCGTTTTGATGAGATTTATGCAAACGATACTGGGCTTTTGCCAAATCATGCTTTAAACAACTCACCAATTAAAATCATGGGTAAATTACCGGGTTCTAATAGTGATCGTAACAAAAAATGGTTAAAGCGCGCACTGCTTGCAATTTTGATTATTGCTGTCGTGTCATTAATTGTGATGGGTGTCCAAAAATGGACCTCAAACAAAGAAGATGCTGAGCTGCCAAAAGCAAATCAGTCTAATGTTGAAGTTTTACCTATGAAAGGGAACACCTCTGCAACAGTGGGTGACCAATTGGTGTTAAACTTTAACCGTCCAACTTCTGTTCATATTGTAGATGCAACAGGGAAGGTTTTAGCGACGGGTCGTCAGGCATCGACTTTAACCTTAAATGGTGAGTCTCCATTCCAGATTCGTCTTGATGATGCAACGGCTGTGTCATTAAGTCTAAACCAAGAACAGATTTCATTGTCTCCATATACGGTAAACGGTAAAGCTGAATTCCGTTTATCCCGCTAATACCATGAGTTGAGCGATACAATGATAGAGAACCCAATTAAACGTCGACCAACACGTAAAATCCGTGTTGGTTCGGTCTATGTCGGTGGCGATGCACCTATTAGTGTGCAAAGTATGACAAATACCGAAACTTGCGATGTTGACGCAACTGTGGCTCAGATTGAGCGCTGTGTTGATGCAGGTGCAGATATTATGCGTGTTTCAGTGCCTTCTATGGAAGCTGCTGAAGCCTTTGGTGCAATCCGTAAGCGTGTTTCAGTTCCATTAGTTGCTGATATCCATTTTGACCATAGAATTGCTTTGGCAGTTGCAGATTATGGCGCGGACTGCTTGCGTATTAACCCGGGCAATATCGGTTCAGACCAGAAAGTTCGTGAAGTTGTGGCTGCGGCACGTCATCATGGCATTTCTATGCGTATTGGCGTGAACGCGGGTTCTCTAGAAAAAGATTTACAGAAAAAATATGGCGAGCCTACAGGGCAGGCACTTCTTGAGTCAGCTTTACGTCATATTGATATTTTAGACCGTCTTGACTTCCATGAGTTTAAAGTCAGCGTAAAAGCATCGAATGTGTTTTTAACCATGGATGCTTATCGTTTGCTTTCACAACAAATTGATAATCCATTGCACTTGGGTGTAACCGAGGCTGGTATTTACCGTACAGGTACTGTGAAATCAGCGATTGCTCTTGGTGGGTTATTAATGGAAGGCATTGGCGATACGATGCGTATTTCGCTTGCTGCTGAACCGGAAGATGAAATCAAGATTGGTTTTGATATCTTAAAATCACTAGGGCTTCGTTCTAACGGGATTAACTTTATTGCTTGCCCAAGTTGTTCTCGCCAAGAATTTAATGTTATTCAGGTAATGCAAGCATTGGAAGAGCGGTTAGAAGATATTCGTACTCCAATGGATGTGTCGGTAATTGGTTGTAAAGTAAACGGCCCGGGTGAAGCAAAAGAAGCTGACATCGGGGTTGTTGGGGCTGCGCCTCGCTCATTGGTTTATCGTAATGGTGAAAAAAGCCATTTAATCGATACCGATCAATTGGTTGATGAAATCGAAACTATGGTTCGTCAACGTGTCCAAGAGCTTGAAGAAGCTAAATCTAAAGAAATTATTCGTAGTTCATCATGAGTTCAATCGTCGCAATCAAAGGTTTTAATGACATCTTGCCAACGCAAACAGTAGCGTGGAGACGTCTCGAGCAACATTTAGCATCTTTAATGGATGCTTATGGATATCAACAAATTCGTTTGCCGATCGTTGAACAAACGGGCTTGTTTAAACGTGCTATTGGTGATGCTACCGATATTGTTGAAAAAGAAATGTATACCTTTTTTGACAAAGGCAATCCACCAGAGTCATTAACCTTACGTCCGGAAGGTACAGCAGGTTGTGTTCGTGCATTGGTTGAACATAATTTGTTGCGCGGTGCTACGCCACGCGTGTGGTATATGGGACCTATGTTCCGTTATGAGAAGCCACAAAAAGGACGTTACCGCCAGTTCCACCAGTTTGGCGTGGAAACTTTCGGTGTTGCGACTCCTGATATTGATGCTGAATTGATTATGTTGACCGCTCGTTTATGGAAACGTATGGGCGTTGCTGATAAGGTTCAGCTTGAGTTAAATACTTTGGGCGAAACTGAAGAGCGTACAGAGTATCGTAATGCTTTAGTTGCGTTTTTAAACGAGCATAAAGATGCGTTGGATGAAGACTCACAGCGTCGTTTAACAACGAATCCATTACGTATTTTGGATTCTAAAATTGAATCTACTCAGAAAATTTTAGAAAATGCGCCAAAATTACATGACTTCTTGAAAGAAGAAAGTTTGGATCATTTTAAGCAGTTACAAGATTATTTGACAGCTGCTGGCATCCAATTTGTCATTAATCAAAAATTGGTGCGTGGTCTGGATTACTACAATAAAACCGTTTTTGAATGGACAACTACCGCTTTAGGTTCGCAAGGTACTGTATGTGCTGGTGGTCGCTACGACGGTTTAGTTGGTCAGCTAAAAGGTAAGGCCGATCAATCTGTACCTGCTGTTGGTTTTGCAATGGGTATGGAGCGTTTATTGCTTCTACTTGAGCAGGTTGAACAAGCTCAAGTTATTCGTGATTGTGAAGTATTCTTGGTTGCAGAGCCTGCTTATCAAACTAAAGCTTTGATTTTAGCAGAACAATTACGTGACCAGTTAGAAGCTGCAAATAGCAGTATTCGAATCAAAACAGGTTCACAAGGCAGTATGAAGAGTCAGATGAAAAAAGCTGATCAGGCTGGGGCTGTTTACGCCATGATTTTAGGTGAGCGTGAATGGGAAGCACAGCAGCTTGCTATCAAAGAGTTAGCAACAGCTGAGCAGTCACAAGTTGCACTGGCTGAGCTTGTACCATTCTTAATCGAAAAATTTACAAAATAAACTGAAACATCTGGAAAAGGACAATCACATGAGTGTAAGTGATGAAGAACAATTCGACAGCTTAAAGTCGTTCGCCAAAAAATATGGTTCTGCCATGATTAGCGGGATTCTCATTGCATTGATTGCCTTTTTTGGGTGGGAATATTGGCAAAAAAGAAATCTTGCGAGCAGCCAGACAGAAACTGCAAAAGTACAGCAGTTAATGGATGAGGCAAATGCAAGTGCTGATAATCCTAATGCTTTAACTTCGGTCACTGCATCGGCAGATAAAATCGTAAAAGATGATATCGATTCTGTTCAGGCGATACAGACTCAGTTTGTATTAGCAAAATTAGCCTATGAAAAACAAGACTATGCTGCTGCTGAAAAAGCATTGAAGAAAGTCGAAAATTCAAAAGTAAAAGATGAAGGTTTGATTCAGGTTGTAAAATTGCGTTTAGCAGATGCACAATTGGCGCAAAACAAATATGATGAAGCACTAAAAACCTTGTCTGGTAACGTCGATCCTGCATTTAAAGCAACAGTAGAAGAGTTACGTGGTGATATCTTTGTTGCCAAGAAAGATATTGATTCTGCTAAAAAAGCGTATCAGGCAGCATGGGATTCGTTACTGGAACGTAAACAAGAACGACAAATTTTACAAATTAAACTCGAAAGTGTTGGCGTTTTAGTTGAAGATCCACAGATTGAGCGCCCAATTTTGGAAACACAGGTGGAAGAGTCTTAATGAATCAGAAATTCAAACTGCCTTTGGCAATTGCAATCGCATCAGCTGTACTGGTGGGATGTTCTAGCAACAAAGTAAAAGAAGCAAAACCAAATCCACTACCGAAATTGACTGAGTCGAAAAAGACTCTAGTACCCGTGTTTTCGCGCAGTGTTTCTTCTACTGATAAGGCAGATCCGTTACGTTTGCAGCTTGACGCAAGTGAGGGCGTGGTCTTTACGCTTGACCCAAAAGGTGAAGTCGCTGCATATCGTGGTAAGCAGCGTCTTTGGGAGAAAAAAGTCAGCAAATTAGGCTTGAGCTCTGGTGTTGAAGCTGCTGAAGGAATTGTTGTTGTTGGTAATAGTAAAGGTCAACTTTTTGCTTTAGATCAGGCAACAGGTGAACAAAAGTGGACTGCGCAGTTATCTGGTGCACTATTAAGTCCTTCTTTAGTTCAGTCTGGACGCGTTATTACCATTGCTAATGATGGTACTGTATTTGCGCATGATGCTGGGTCAGGCCAACAAGTTTGGGCTTATAAATTACCAAATGTCCAATTTAGTTTACGTGGTCAGGCGTCACCGGTGAGTCTTGACCCGCGTACCGTATTAATCGCATCTGCGAATGCGTATGTTTATGCAATTGATACGATTAGTGGTATTCCACGTTTCCAACGTCGTGTTGCGGTAAGTGAAGGTCGTTCTGATATTCAACGTTTGATTGATATCGATGGTGATCCTACTGTTGCTGGACAGTTTATGGTAACTACAAGTTTCCAAGGACAAGTGACTGTAACTGATCTAGCTTCTCAACGTGTAGTTTGGAGTGAAGACTCAAGCAGCACGAAGCGTCCAGAAGTTTATGACAATAAAGTATTTGTTTCATCAACTGATGGTAAGTTAACTGCTTATGATTTAACGACAGGCGAACAAGTTTGGCAAAATGATAGTTTATTAAACCGTCATTTAAGTAACTCTGTTGTGTTGGGATCGGACCTTATTGTTGGTGATTTAGATGGCGTATTACATCTTGTTGATCCTGCAACAGGTAAGTTGATTGGTCGTTCAAAAACAAGTGGTGAGGTCAATACATTACGTGTTATTGAGAACCAACTTTACGTTTCGACCAGAAAAGGCGATTTAAGTATTTGGCAGAATCGTTAATTTCATTTGCTTGTGCTAAAATAGCCGCTTAACAAATTACGCTGTTAAAAAAATATCGGGGTGTTTGAATTAAATCAGTTCAAAGCCCCGTCTTTTATTATGGTCATATCTGACCTTAAAATATATCTCCTGTATTGTTTCTAATGCTCATGCCATGAGATATGGCTGGGCTTGAATTAAGGTTATTGTATGAAACCCGTTATTGCGCTCATTGGTCGTCCGAATGTCGGAAAATCAACGTTATTTAACCAGATTACCAAGAGTCGTGATGCACTTGTAGCCGACTTCGCGGGTCTGACTCGTGACCGTAAATATGGTGATGCGACTTATCAAAATAAGTCTTTCATTGTTGTTGATACTGGTGGTATCGGTGAGAGCGAAGGCGGTATTGATAACTACATGGCCGAGCAGTCAAAAACAGCGATCAATGAAGCAGATATTATTATTTTTGTGGTTGACGCTCGTGCTGGGTTGTTAGCTTCTGATGAACAAATTGCTCGTGAACTACGTACTTTAGGCAAGAAAATTTATCTTGTTGCGAACAAGGTAGATGGTGTTCATGCTGAAGCAGCTTTGGTTGAGTTCTATAAACTTGGTATGGGTGAACCATTACAAGTTGCCGCTAGCCATGGTCGTGGCGTACAGCAAATGCTGGAAGATGTACTTGCGGAAGTTCCAGAAGATGAAAATCCTGAAGAACATGACAAAGATACTGGCTTACGTTTAGCAATTATTGGTCGTCCTAACGTTGGTAAGTCAACACTGGTCAACCGTTTGCTTGGTGAAGACCGTGTGGTGGCATTTGACCAACCAGGTACAACGCGTGACTCGATTTACATTCCTTTTGAGCGTGAAGGCCGTAAATACACTTTAATTGATACAGCAGGTGTGCGTCGTAAAGGTAAGGTTGATGAAATGATTGAGAAGTTCTCAATTGTTAAAACTTTGCAAGCAATGAAAGATGCACATGTTGTCGTAGTTGTAGTCGATGCGCGTGAAGGTATTGTTGAGCAAGACTTGCATTTAATTGGCTATGCGCTTGAAGCGGGCCGTGCCATGGTTATTGCCATCAACAAATGGGATAACATGTCTGAATACGACCGCAAGCAATGTAAGCTTGATGTTGAACGCCGTTTTGACTTTATTCCATGGGCAAAAATCCATTTAATTTCTGCTTTACATGGAACTGGGGTGGGTGATTTATATCCTTCTATCCACCGTGCTTATGAGTCTGCGAACTTAAAAGTATCACCAGCTAAATTGACTCAAATTTTGAGTGATGCGACAGAAGCTCATCAACCACCAATGATTAGCGGTCGTCGTATTAAAATGCGTTATGCACATATGGGTGGACAGAACCCACCGACCATCGTGATTCATGGTAATAAGGTTGATAAGACACCTGCCGATTATCGCCGTTATTTAGAAAACGTGTTCCGTAAAGTGTATAAACTCGAAGGTACACCAGTTCGTATTGACTTTAAAACTTCTGAAAACCCGTTTGAAGGTCGTAAGAGTCAGGTTGATGAACGTACTGCTGCACGTCGCCGTCGTTATATTCAGAAATTTAAGAAAGCAGAGAAAAAATTTAACCGTTAAGTTTTTTACTGTTCAAAAACCCAAAGTTTTCTTTGGGTTTTTTATTACATGGTTTAATAAGTTATTGGTATTTTTTATATTAGCTTTAGTCCCTCATGGGATGGATTTAGAAAGATGAATGATAGGAAAATTGAAGTTTATATAGGAAAGCTCAATGAGTTTTTAAAACAAGAACAACAAAACTTTCCAGACTTCCGTTCATTTAATCATTATAAAAAACAACAAATACAGAGTGTCAGAAATCGACTGATTGCAGAGAAACTCCAACTCACGTCAATGGAATTGGAGTTTGCCAAGCATGAACATGGTAAACCTTATTTATTGAATCACACTTTGCATTTTAATCACTCACATAGCCAACAATACTACGCTTTAGCCATGAGCGAACAAGTTAAAGATATTGGGGTAGATGCTGAGGAACTGGATCGAAATGTACGCTTAGATGCTTTAGCAAAACATGCCTTTCATCCCGATGAATATGAAACATGGCTAAGCTTAGAACAAGATAGAGAATATTGGTTCAAAGTCTGGACCACAAAAGAAGCCGTTTTAAAAGCTTCAGGATTAGGTATACGTTTAGATTTAAATACGTTAAATACTCAGGCACATCCTACCGATCATGGTGGAGTCTGTTCTCACCTACTTAATGGGACATTTGCTTATCAGAATTTTATTGTTGGCAATATGATATTAACCGTGGCATGGCGTTCAGAGTTATCTTGCCGTGGTTTTCAGTTTCCATCTATTCAGCTTCACTCGCTTGATCGTTAATAATATAAATAGCACACATAAAAAAACCGCGTATTACGCGGTTTTTTTATTAAAAGGGAAAGCTAAAATATTAAGCTTGACCTTCAACAGCAGCAGCTTGAGCACGTTGCATGTTAGCTTCGAACTCTGCATCAAAGTTGATTGGAGTAAGAAGTAACTGTGGGAAGCTACCTTTAGTTACTAAATCATTTACAGCTTCACGTAAGAACGGGAACAAAATATTTGGGCAGTATGCGCCTAAAATATAAGGTAAACGCTCTTCTTCAATGTTGTCGATCAAGAAAATACCTGATTGAGTTACATCTACAATGAACGCTGTTTCATTGTCGTTATCGGCTTTTTCCACAAATTTTAAAAAAAATTCAAAATGAGTCGGGGGAATCTTTTCTGCAGCAGAAGAAAGATTGATATTAAGTTCAGGTTGCCATTGTTTAGTAAAAACCTGCGCCCCAGGAACCTCAAAAGAAATATCTTTTGTATAAATACGCTCTAAAGCTAATTGTGGTTGAACTTGTTGTTCTTCGCTCATTGTTTTTTCCTTAATATGGATGCGATGTTACGCCAATAATTCGTCGAGTTTACCTTCACGCTCTAAAGCATAAAGTTGGTCAAAACCACCGATAAACTGATCGTTAATGAAAATTTGTGGGACAGTACGATGATTTGTGCGTTGCATTAATTCAATACGTACTTCTGGTGCTTCAACAGAAAGATTTACTTCTTTATAAGCAACACCTTTACGCTCAAGTAACTGTTTAGCACGAACACAATACGGGCATACAGAAGTTGAGTAAACAATGACATTTGCAGCCATGATAATTCTCCTTAAGCTTTTGGTTTGCTTTTAACAAGAGGTAAGCCTTGTGCTTTCCAGTTACTGATACCACCATCAAGACGATAGCTATCGTGGTGAGCAACTTTTTGCAAAGCACTTCCAGCAACTTGCCCCAAGTTGCAAATAAATACCAGTGGGCGGTCACTTGCTTTTAATTCGTCAGCATGACTTGCGATTTGGCTATACGGAATATTGCGACTGCCACTAATGTGACCTTCGCGGAAATCTTTGCTATCGCGTAAGTCAATCAAAAGAGCATTTTTCGCTTTCACTAAAATACCAAGCGACTGTGGAGAAATTTTACGACCATTACGTTGACCTTCAAAAATGAAGAACAACACGATCAAGACTCCGAGCGTACCAAACAAAATGGGGTGATTCCCCATAAACTCTAACCAGCGTTCCACAAGTCACCTAAAAAAATTAAAAAACAAAATTGACCTAGAGTATAGCGTATATAGATGGTGATCAAAATCACCACTTCAAGGGCAAATAGGGCAGAAAATCAGTTTTTTTGCTGCGCTTCTTGAATCTCATCGATTAAACGCAAAAAGCTATCTACACGTCGTGGCAAAATTTCACCTGCTTCAACGGCTTGTTTAAGCCCACAATTCTTTTCATGAGTATGTGTGCAATTACGGAATTGGCAAGATCCTAGATGTGCTGCAATGTCTGGAAAGCCCATACGAATTTTTTCTAAATCGAGATGCCAAAGTCCAAACTCACGAATTCCCGGAGAATCAATTAAGGCACCATTTTTACCGAAGTTGATTAAGCGTGTAGAGGTTGTTGTGTGTTGTCCAAGTGCAGAGTTTTCAGAAATAACATTAGTTTTTTGCTCTGCATCTGGAATGAGCACATTAATTAAAGAGCTTTTTCCTACGCCTGATTGCCCTACAAATGCTACGGTTTCACCATCTAAACGCTCAGATAAAGCCGAGATATCTCCCTTCTTAGACTGACAAATCATCACCTCATAACCCAAGGTTTTATATTCTTCTAATAGGGTAAGAATTGGGTCATTTTCAGTGAGTAAATCAGACTTGTTGAGGACCAAAAGAGCAGGAATGTTTGCATCTGCACAAGCAACTAAATATCGATCAATTAACGTTGGAGCTGGTTCAGGAAGTGGTGAAAATACAATCACAATCAAACTGATATTCGCGGCCACTGGTTTAACTTTGTGATAGCGGTCAGGGCGGGTAAGTAAAGACGTACGTGGGTGAATGGCTGTAATAATGCCTAAACCCGTATTTGGATCTGCCTGCCATTTAACACGATCACCAGTTACAAGTAACTCAAGATTAGTTCGAGTATGGCAACGCCAAACGCTATTGAGTTCGATCGGCTTCCAGAATGGTTCTGGTTCTCCTTCGGCAACTTGTGGTCTTTCTGGGTGATGCTCAGGTACAGAGAGGGCTTGTACTTCAAGTTGACGGCCATAGTGTTGTACAACGAGTCCATCTAGATCCTGTGAAGTATCGATCTCTTCTTGGCGAGTTTTATGCTGTTTTTCAATACGACGTTGCTGTTGTTCAGTTAAACGACGCTTACGAATTAAAGCCATTCATATCCCAAAAAAACCATTGTTTGAAGACCGCAAAAATAGCATGAAGCAGCTATAGAATTACAGCGCGGAAGCAAGAAATTTGCTACTATTGATGTTTTTACGGCATTTTAGAACGTACATTCATGAGCAGTACTTTAAATACACGATTAATTTGGATTGATCTGGAAATGACCGGATTAGATACCGATAATGACCAAATTATTGAAATCGCAACAATTATTACAGATGATCATTTAAATGTACTTGCCGAAGGTCCAGTTTTGGCTATTCATCAACCTGATCGTATTTTAAATGCAATGGATGAATGGAACACTCGTCAACATGGGCAGTCTGGACTGATTGAACGAGTCCGTCGCAGTAAGTTAACAGCCCGTGATGCTGAGTTACAAACTTTAGAATTCCTAAAAAAATGGGTGAATCCAAAAGTTTCACCAATGTGCGGTAACTCAATCTGTCAGGATCGTCGTTTCTTACACCGTCTTATGCCTGAACTTGAGCAGTATTTCCATTATCGTAATCTTGATGTATCTACGGTAAAAGAGCTTTCAAAACGCTGGCGCCCTGAAATTATGAGTGGCTTGAAAAAGAATGCATCACATTTGGCAATGGATGATATTCGTGACTCAATTTCAGAGTTGAAATATTACCGCGAATACTTCTTTATCATGAATACAGATGGTAAAGATTGATTGTGTTGTTGATGTGATATGAAAGGGAGGCTATTGCCTCCTTTTTTATTACTTAAAGGACATTGTTACAATAATGCCGATTGCTTAATTTGGCTTTCATATTCATTTTGCTTAAAATGATGTTTTAAATTTTTATTATAAAAAGAGAGCATTTATGCAAAGTAATAACCCGATACTGACGCGTGTTGAAACGGTCAGTGACTATAGTCAACCGATGACTGTGCAAGGTGCGATTCAAAAATCTGTTATGTTGACGGTCATTGCAGCTGCGGTGGGTGTCGCTTTATTTTTCTATGCAGCCTTTACTGCAAATTTTGGTATTGCTTACGCGGCTTCAATTGTGGGTGCAATTGGTGGCTTGGTTTTAGCTTTAATTACAACGTTTAAGCCAACGACTGCGCCAACATTGGCAATTCCGTATGCCTTATTTGAAGGGGCTTTTTTAGGTGGTATTTCGTTTACTTTCCAGTTGAAATACCCAGGTGTTCCACTTCAGGCTTTATTAGCAACCTTTGTCACCACTTTGGTGATGTTTGGTTTATATAAATTCCAAATTATCCGCGCAACTGAAAAGTTCAAGTCAGTTGTAATCTCTGCATCTTTGGCAATTTTTATTGTATTTATTGTGCAGATGGTCATGCGTTTAGCATTTGGTTCAAGCGTTCCTTATATTTTTGAAAGTAACTGGTTAGGTATTGGTTTTGCTGCATTTGTAGCGGTAATCGCTTCACTTAATCTGATTTTAGATTTTGATTTAATCGAAACTAATGCAGCGTATCGTGCACCAAAATTCATGGAATGGTTGTGTGGTATTGCATTACTGGCAACTTTAGTGTGGATGTATATTTCTTTCTTACGCTTACTTGGCTTATTATCTGACGACTAAGATTGAATTCATCTAGAAGTCGCTCCTCATCAGGAGCGATTTTTTTCGTGCGATTTTTGAAAAAAGATGCATTATGCAATTTCGAAAACCGCCGAATATTGGCATTATGCTTGAAATTGTTTTGAGTGAGATCGGCATGACACAAGGACTTTTAGCAGGTAAGCGCTTTTTGATTGCAGGCGTTGCTAGTAAATTATCAATTGCTTTTGGTATTGCCCAAGCATTACACCGTGAAGGTGCAGAGCTTGCGTTTACTTATCCAAACGAAAAATTAAAAAAACGTGTGGATGAATTTGCTGAGCAATTCGGTTCTAAGCTTGTGTTTCCATGTGATGTTGCTGTTGATGCTGAAATTGATAATGCATTTGCAGAACTTGCAAAACATTGGGATGGTGTAGACGGTGTTGTACACTCAATTGGCTTTGCACCTGCACATACACTTGACGGTGACTTCACTGACGTGACTGACCGTGAAGGTTTTAAAGTTGCTCATGACATCAGTGCATACAGCTTTGTTGCAATGGCACGTGCTGCAAAACCTCTATTACAAGCTCGTCAAGGTTGTTTATTAACTTTGACTTACCAAGGTTCTGAGCGCGTTATGCCTAACTACAACGTAATGGGTATGGCAAAAGCTTCTTTAGAAGCTGGTGTTCGCTATTTAGCATCAAGCTTAGGTGTTGACGGTATTCGTGTAAACGCGATTTCTGCGGGCCCAATCCGTACTTTAGCTGCTTCTGGTATTAAATCTTTCCGTAAAATGTTAGATGCCAATGAAAAAGTTGCGCCATTAAAACGTAATGTAACCATTGAAGAAGTTGGTAACGCCGCATTATTCCTATGCTCACCTTGGGCTTCAGGTATTACTGGTGAAATTCTATATGTAGATGCTGGTTTCAATACTGTAGGTATGAGCCAATCTATGATGGATGACGAATAAGTTTTAAAATTTATTTAGCCATTAAAAAAAGCCGTAGTTGAAGGACTACGGCTTTTTTAATGGGCGCAAGTTATTGCGGCAGTTCTTTTACAGGGGAACCACCTAAAGCTTGCATGAGGGTGACATAAGCATTGTATTGGCTTTGCTTGGTTTCAACGAGGCTTAAGCGAGCAGTACGTGTGGTTTGCTGTGCATCGAGAAGAGTCTTTAATGCAACAGCACCATAGCGATAACGGACTTCGGTTAAACGTTCAGTTTTTTCTGCAAGTTCAACATTACGTTCTTGTAACGCTACTTGTTTGTCGAGTTCTGTACGACTCGATAAAGCATTTTCGACATCAGCAAAAGCCTGATAAAGCGTTTGACGATACTGAATAATTGCTTTTTCATAATCCAGATTGCTAATCGCGATATCTTTCTTCATATCGTTATATTGCAAAAACGGTAAGCTTAAACTTGCACCAAGCGTGAGGGCAGGGTTACGTAATAACTCCGTTAACGATGTGCTGCTTGAGCCTAGACTGCTGGTTAAGCTAATCGAAGGGTAGTAGCTCGCCTTAGTAGCATCTTTAGTTGCTAATGCTTTTCTTAAGCGGAGCTCACTTGCTTGCAAATCAGGGCGGCGCGATAAAATATCGGCAGGTAAGCCAGCACCAATTGCAGGCAGAGCAGTGCGTGGTAAACGCTTTGGCTCTTGAATATTTAATTGCTGCAATGGTTCATGCAATAACACCGCAATGGCTGTGCGAGTTTCAACCAGTTGTTGTTCAATCTGGCTTAAACTCGCTTTCTGGCTTTGTACTGATTGTTCTGCTTGAGTCAGATCTACACCTGAAACGGCACCAGCTTTATATTGAATCTGTACCAAGTCATAAAGCTTTTGAGAGGTTGCTAGACTTTGCTGTGCGGTTGTATAACGTTCATTTAAATAACCCAGTTGCCAATAAAGTTTGGCAGTAGTTGCAATTAAACTTTGTCCCGTAGCTTGTAAGTCTTGTTCTGTCGCTAAAGCTTCCCATTTACTTGCTTCGGTTTGGCGGGCAAGCTTGCCAAACAAATCAAGCTCATAGCTTACCCCAGCACTCATGGAAAGACCTTTAGCACTGTCATCTCCCGAATTTAAATCGAAAGAATGTCCTGTAGAAACACTAGAACTGGTACGTAAGCCTTGTTTGTTAGCGGTTAAGTCAGCTTGTAGACGGGCTTGCTTTAGAGCAATACCTGCAACTGCTAAATCACTATTACGTTCTAATACACTACTTACAAGTTGATTGAGCTGTGCATCGTTAAAGAGTGTCCACCAACGGTCAGAATATTGATTGGCAGACATGTTTTTTGCTTTTGCTGTGTCATATTGAAAGCTACCCGGAACTTGTACCGCAGGCGTTTCATAAGGTGTTTTTACTACAGCTGCACATCCTACAAGAGAACCTGTGAGAAGAAGTGCTGTGCTGAGTTTAGTCGTAGAGAAAGACATGCAATTTTCCTTATTCTCGAGAGAGTGCGGCAACAGGGTCAAGTTTCGCGGCATTCTTAGCAGGCAAGAAACCGAATACGACACCAATCAGTGTTGAACAGACAAATGCTGCAATAATAGAAGTGCTTGAATAAGCCACGCTAAAGTTACCGCCAGCAAATTTATTAATAAGTTGTCCAAGGCCAAGCGATAGTAAGACGCCAAGCACACCACCAATTAAACACACCAAAATTGCTTCAATTAGGAATTGCTGCAGAATATCACTTTGACGCGCACCGACGGCCATACGTACACCAATTTCTTGAGTACGTTCGGTCACCGAAACCAACATAATATTCATTACCCCGATACCACCAACGACCAATGAAATTACGGCAATTGCTGAAACCAGAAGGGTCATTGTGCTGGTTGTTTTCTCGATGGTTTGGCGGATACTGTCACTGTTCATAGTGAAAATATCTTGTGCACCATGGCGCTGGGTTAATAGATTTACAATCGCATTTTCTGCGGCAGCAGTTGAATATTTGTCATTAATACGAACCACAATATTGCGAACATGGGTTTGCCCCAACATACGGCTCATCACGGTTGTATAAGGCATATAGACATTTAAAGTGTCATCTGAGCCCATGCCACTCGTTTGCGGTTCTACAATGCCAATAATACGAGCAGGTACACTACCGAGCAGTACGACTTGACCGATAGGGTTGGTACCGTCACTAAAAAATTGTTTTTGAGTATTGGTATCAATGACCACATCCTGTGAGCGATCACGAACACTACGTTGATCAAAAGTTTGTCCATCTTTAAAGACCAAACCTTTCACATCGAAATAATCGTTACTTACACCATTAATGGTCGCGTTTGCTTCATTTTGTTGGTAACGCATGGTTTTGGATGTGCTGACGATTGGGCTGACTGCACTAACATACGGTTGAGTCATTAACGCATCGGCATCGGCAGGCACCAAGGTTTTAAAACTTGCAGTTTTAGAGTTATCACCAAAACCACGACCCTGAAATACCGTAATCGTATTTGTTCCCAGACTACTAATATTACTTAAAATTTGCTGTTGAGAGCCTTTACCTAATGCGACCACCGTAACAACCGAAGCAATACCAATAATAATCCCCAGCATGGTTAAAAAAGTACGCATGCGGTGGGCATTCATAGACAGTAAAGCCATTTGGAAGGCTTCTGATAAACGGTCTAAAGTAGAACGCCATGCAGAAATACTTTTGCCTTTCTTCTGTTTACCTTGTAAAGCAGGCGCCGCATCAGGATCAGTCTTGATTGGTTCAGCTGCTTGATCTGGAACATTAGGGCGGTCACTAATAATCTCTCCGTCACTAATCTCGATAATGCGAGTCGCATTTTTTGCAACTTGCATATCATGGGTGACTAAAATAATAGTGTGACCTGCGGCATTGAGTTCACGCAAAATACGCATCACCTCAACACCACTATGAGAGTCAAGTGCCCCCGTCGGTTCATCTGCCAGAATAACGTCACCGCCATTCATCAGCGCACGGGCAATAGAAACACGTTGCTGCTGACCACCAGAAAGTTGGCTTGGTCTATTGAGTGTTTTTGTGCCCAACCCTAATTCAGTCAGTAGAGCGGTTGCACGTTGTTTACGCTCAGAAGGCGTAACACCAGCATAAACAGCTGGAACTTCTACGTTACCTTCGGCAGATAAGTCGCCCAGTAAGTGATAGCGCTGGAAAATAAAACCAAAATATTCACGGCGTAGTCGAGCCAGCTGATCTGGCTCAAGTTTACCTGTTTCTTGTCCATTAACCTTATAACTACCACTCGTAGGTCGGTCCAAACACCCCAAAATATTCATGAGGGTCGATTTGCCGGAACCCGACTGGCCGACAATGGCAACCAGTTCACCTTCGTAAATGGTCAGGTCAATACCTTTTAAAATTTGTATCGTGCTTTCGCCAGCAGGGAATTCCCGGACTAGATTGCTGACTTCAAGCAAAGCTTGTTTTGTCATGCTTACATTCCCATTGGGCCACTACGGCGACGGTTATTACTGCTATTTGCTGATGCAGCAGAAGTATCTGCACTATCAGCAATGACAACTTGATCACCTTGTTTTAAGCCAGCAAGAACTTGCGCATTTACACGGTTGTTAATACCCACCAAAATTTGAGTTGGTTTAGTTGTGCCGTCAGCTTGTAATACACGTACAACACTTAACGTTAATTTACCTTGTTCAATCAGTTGTTTTTGTTCAGCAGTCAAGTTTAGGCGTTCTAGACGAGCTCCATTTCCTTGAGATTTTTTAGCTGCTTCAGGTGAAGAACTTGATTTATCAGAGGATTGACCTGATTTTCTTTGACCTGAAAATTGTTTAGAACTCAGTGCTGATGATGGAACGAGTAGAGCATTTTTAGCTGAATTTAATACGATATAAACTTGTGCAGTCATATCAATACGCAATTTACCATCGGTATTTGGCACATCGAATAAGGCATTGTAGTAAACAGCCGAACTGGTTGTTGAGCTTGTTGTACTTGTTGATTCACTAGAAATTGAGTCAGGAGCAGGCTCAATTTGACGTAAAGTTGCGTAGCGTTTAGTTTCATCACCTAAGGTTGTAAAGTAAACCTGTTGTCCTTTTTCAACTTTCATAATGTCAGCTTCACTGACTTGCGCCTTAATCGTCATGTTTTGTAATTTTGCAATTTTGACAATTGTTGGTGCGCTTTGGTTCGCGTTTACGGTTTGACCTTCTTCAGTCACAATCGCGACAACCGTACCATCAGTTGGAGCAACAATACGTGTGTAACCAATATTGGTTTGTGCCGTAGATTTTGTGACTTTTGCAGATTCGATTTGTGCATCTAATGCTTTAATTTGTGCCTGAGCTGTTTTATAGCTTGCCTCAGCCGATTCTAAATCTGCACGTGGCGTTGCATCTTGCGCATACATTTGTTGCTGACGGCGGTATTCAAGTTGCTTTTCATTTAAAGAAGCAACTTGTTGAAGGCGCTGTGCTTCTAAATTTTTAATGTTTGCATCTGAAGTTTTTAAACTATTTTCTTGGGTGGTTGAGTCAATTTGCGCAATGAGTTGACCTTGTTTAACCTGATCACCCAACTGTACATACATCTTTTTAACCTGACCAGATACCTGCGCACCCACACTAATCAGTTTGGTTGCATCCAGTGTACCTGTCGCAAGTACATTATTTTCAATATCCCCACGTGTTACCTCAGCAGTAATATATTGAGGTTGCTGCTCTTTAGGCTTTAAAAACTTCCAAGCTAATACAGCAATAACTGCTATACAGAGGATAATAATAACAAGTTTGATTGGCTTTATTTTTGGCATGGTGAGAGGTCGAAAAGTTTAAAATTTAATTTAGTATAAAAGCGAAATGAGGATAAAACGTGAATTTTTATTATATTTCAAGAATGAAGAAAAATGATTCCGCCGAATTATTGTATAAATAGCGTTTTCCCACATAATTCAGCAATGGCCTGCTGCATCAAATGTTGAGCATTTTCATTCGACATACCTTTAATTGCTGCATCAACTTGCAATAGAAGGGTAGACCATCCTAAAAACTGTTGAGGATTTAATCTTCTTAACGCTTGTTGATATAAACTGACTTTAGTTTTCCAGATACCAAGTTGTAATGCATTATGAGGCTGTTCAAATAATTGCATCAATAAACGCATTTCTTTGCTTAGTGTCCATAAAATCAGACTTTCTGGTTCACCAGCTGCAATTAAATATTGAAAAATCTTAATGGACTGAGCGAGATTACCTTCTAATAAAGCATCGCTTAAATCGTAAGTGGTGTAACGAGATTGATCTTGTAAACAAGCATACAGCTGTTCAATTTGAATTAGTTGTTGGTCTGGAAAAGTATCTCTTACACGCATCAAGCTATTCTTAGCTGCGAGCAGATTATGCTCATGATGCTGCATGAGCCATTGCCAAGCATCATTGTCGAGTTGAATTTCGAGTTTCTCTGCTTCGGCAGATAAAATTCTTTGGCGGTCTTGCGGATAGTTTGCCGTAAGGGCAACAACAACACCATTTGCTTCCACAACTTGGAAAAAAGCAGACTTTAAGCTACTACTATCTTGCTTAGGTAGAACAATTAAAAGCAGGTTAGTTTCATTATGCTGAATATAGCTTTTAAGTTGTTTTAGCCCATTTGCGTCAGGCTTTATATTGCCATGTACTTCAATGGCAAGCTGCTGAGAAAATAAAGATAAGCTGTTAAGAGCGTTAAAAACATTTTTCCAGTCGCTTACACTACTAATATCGTAGCGCTGTCTTTCAACTTCTTGTTGTTGCCAACTTTTACGAAAAGCATCTAATAAATTTTGTTCCAGTAAAGGTTCTTGGCCATGTAAAATCCACGCACCCCGTGCTTCCGGAATGCGTTTTAAGGCTTGTAAATAGTCAATTTTCATTGCTGGTAAAAATAAAGATTAAGGCTGAGCTTTTGGTAAACGGTTTGCTGAAATCTGACGAGTAATTTGCTGTGCAATGTCATCAATTACAATACGTTGTAAATAAGATTCTTGCTGATTTTCGGTGTTAACCGTTGCAAGGTCATATTGATAACTACGAGATGCAGTTAATGAACGTGGTTCAGTAATTTTATTACCCTGACGGTCTTCAATCTGGAAGGTTACGGTTAAGCGTAATAATACTTCCGTTAGTTTTCCGTTTAAAAGCTGGCGACGTGGGGTGTACTCTAAAACACGGAGTACGTAGGCATCATTATCATTGCTGAATTGAACACCATTTGCAGCTAAATAAACTTTTAACTGGGTTTCCAAATCATCAGTTTTAGCTGGTAACTCAAGGCTTAATTTTTTATAAACAAGCGGAGTTGCAGTCGGGTTGGTTCCTTTTAAATGAAATCCACACCCGACTAAGCCTGCACTAAGGCCTAAGGTCAAAACAACAGCGGCTAAACGTTTGGCAAAGTGCATGCTTGATCCTCTCATCAATAACTTTAATTAAACCACGAGGTTAACTAATTTATTTGGAACCACAATTTCTTTCTTTGTTGGTCCTGTTAAGAATTGTTGAACTTCTGGAAGGGCTTTAGCTTGAGCTAATAGATCTTCTTTAGAGATATCAACCGAAACTTCAAGTTTACCGCGAAGTTTACCGTTAACCTGTACAACAATCGTTTGCGTATTACGAGTTAATGCAGAAGCATCGACTTCAGGGAATCTTGCTTCTGTTACATCTGTACCAAACTGAGCCAATAACGTTTGACTTAAATGTGGTGCAAATGGAGCAAGTAAAGTTAACAGTGTAGTGATCGCTTCACGTTCTACAGCAACGTCGTTGTCATCTTTTGCTTCAAACTTGTTGCTCGCATTTAACAATTCCATCAAAGCAGCAATCGCAGTATTGAATGCATGACGACGTTCGATATCATCACTTACTTTTTGAATAGTTTCGTGAGTTTTGCGACGTAAATCTTGAGCATCTTTAGACAAGTTAGCAGTATCAATCGTAGAAGCTTGGTTGCCTTTTTCAAGGAAGCTTGCTACAAGGCGCCACACACGTTTTAAGAAACGGTTTGCACCTTCAACACCTGCATCAGACCATTCTAAAGATTGATCTGGTGGAGCAGCGAACATCATAAATACACGTGCTGTATCTGCGCCGTATTGATCAATAATCGCTTGTGGGTCGATACCGTTGTTTTTCGACTTAGACATTTTTTCTTGTCCGCCGATCACAACTTCTTGACCGTCACCTGAATATTTTGCAGAAAGAATACGACCTTTATCATCGCGCTCTAATTCGATATCAGCAGGGTTAAACCAAGTTTTCTTACCATTTTCTGCTTCACGATAGAATGTATCCGCAAGCACCATGCCTTGAGTTAACAAGTTGGTAAATGGTTCATTACCTTGTACTACACCTTCATCACGCATTAATTTGTGGAAGAAACGTGCATAAAGTAAGTGAAGAATCGCGTGTTCAACACCACCAATATATTGGTTTACAGGAAGCCAGTTTTGAGCAGCTTCAGGTTTCACCATTCCGCCAGTGAAGTCTGGAGACGCATAGCGTGCGTAGTACCAAGATGACTCAACGAAAGTATCCAAGGTATCTGTTTCACGGCGTGCATCGCCACCACAACAAGGACATTTAGTTTCATAGAATTCAGGCATTTTATTAAGCGGGTTACCTGAACCATCTGGAACAACGTCAGTTGGTAATACAACTGGAAGCTGGTCTTCTGGAACTGTGACTTGACCACAAGTATCACAGTTAATCATTGGAATTGGACAACCCCAGTAACGTTGACGAGAAACACCCCAATCACGTAAACGGAATTGAACTTTAGAATTTGCTAAACCTTGTGGTTCTAATTTTGCAAGGAATGCATCGAAAGCAGCTTGGAATTCCAAACCGTCAAACTCGCCAGAGTTAACAAGTTTACCTTCTTTAGAACCGTACCATTCTTGCCACTCAGTTGCAGAGTAATCTGCATCATCAGCGCCTTTGGCATCAATTACTTGCTTAATAGGCAAGTTGAACTTGTTAGCAAATTCAAAATCACGTTCGTCATGCGCTGGTACAGCCATCACTGCGCCAGAACCGTAAGACATTAATACGTAGTTTGCGATCCAGACAGGAAGCTCTTCACCAGTTACAGGATGCTTTACAAACAAACCTGTTGCCATGCCTTTTTTCTCGGCTGTTGCTAAGTCCGCTTCTGCAACTGAACCCATGCGGCACTCTTCAATAAATGCAGCCAATTCAGGGTTATTTTCAGCAGCTTTAAGCGCAAGAGGGTGTTCTGCTGCAACGGCAACATATGTCACGCCCATAAGCGTGTCAGCACGTGTTGTATAAACAGTTAAGCCATCAGCATAAATTTCGGTATTGGCAGATGGGAAAGTAATTTCCATGCCTGTAGAACGACCAATCCAGTTACGTTGCATGGTCAACACTTGTTGAGGCCAGCCGTCTTGTAGGGTGTCTAGGTCGTCTAATAATTCTTGTGCATAGTCAGTAATACGGAAGTAGTACATTGGAATATCGCGTTTTTCAACCAATGCACCAGAACGCCATCCGCGACCATTTTCAACTTGTTCGTTTGCTAAAACAGTTTGGTCAACTGGATCCCAGTTTACTGTTGAAAGTTTACGGTAGATCAGACCTTTTTTATAAAGCTGAACAAATAACCATTGTTCCCAGTGATAATACTCTGGTGTACAAGTTGCAAATTCACGATCCCAATCTACAGATAGACCTAATTTTTTTAATTGGTCACGCATGTACGCAATGTTTTCAAATGTCCATTTTGCTGGAGCAACTTTATGGGCAATTGCTGCATTTTCCGCAGGTAAACCGAATGCATCCCAACCCATAGGTTGTAATACAGTTTCACCTTTTAAACGGTAAAAACGGCTAATCACATCGCCAATTGTATAGTTACGCACATGCCCCATATGCAGCTTGCCGCTTGGGTAAGGAAACATTGACAGGATGTAACGATGTTTACCTTCGACAGTGTCGGCAACTTTAAAGACTTTACGATTTTCCCAATCTTGTTGAACTGATGGTTCAATCGTGTTTGCTTGATATTCGGGGTCAATGTGAGAAATAGTCATAGACGTAAGCTATACAACAAAAATTGATATTAAAGATTGTTGCACAGCATAGCGCAAAATCGACAAAAATGCAGTTTTGGGATGGATTTATTTTCCGTTAAAAATTAAACAAGAATAAACCTGAAAAAAGCGGGGTAATCATAAAAAAAGAAAAGTGGAAAAATTAAATAAGATGAAAAAATAGTCAGTTAAAAAATAATCATAGAAAAGTGTTTCTTTAATCTTGACTTTAGTGAATTAAACAACAAAAATGCTTCCTTTAGTTTTATATGCGATTATTTGATCACCCTTCGAATAACCGTCATGTTTTGTAATAGACATTCTCTCTAGCCGAGAGATTGATTTTACTTAAAGTATGTATATCCAGACATGCTTTATTAATGTTAAAAAAGCTTATACGGCTGAAAAACAGAAATTTTTCTATTGCAACGAAAACTAGACAATATGTGTGCTATAACAGTGCAGACAATTCAATGAATGAAACACTATTTGTGCCTTCCATAAATAGTGATAAAGATTTTAGGGTGAATCACGTTGGAACTTTTATCTGGTGGTGAAATGCTCGTTCGTGCTCTTGCGGACGAAGGCGTTGAACATGTTTTTGGTTATCCAGGCGGCGCTGTATTACATATTTATGATGCGCTATTTCAACAAGACAAAATTAATCATTACCTCGTACGTCATGAACAAGCTGCTGGTCATATGGCAGATGCTTACTCACGTGCTACAGGTAAGACTGGCGTAGTACTGGTCACTTCTGGACCTGGCGCAACTAATACTGTGACTCCAATCGCAACAGCTTATATGGACTCAATCCCAATGGTGATTTTGTCTGGCCAGGTTGCATCACATCTTATTGGTGAAGACGCTTTCCAAGAAACTGATATGGTGGGTATTTCACGTCCTATCGTGAAACACAGCTTCCAAGTTCGTCATGCAAGCGAAATCCCTGCAATTATCAAAAAAGCATTTTATATCGCAGCAAGTGGTCGCCCTGGTCCAGTTGTCGTCGATATTCCTAAAGATGCAACAAATCCTGCAGAAAAATTTGCGTACGAATATCCTGAAAAAGTGAAGATGCGTTCTTATCAGCCACCTTCACGTGGTCATTCTGGCCAAATTCGTAAAGCAATTGATGAGCTTTTAAGTGCAAAACGCCCTGTAATTTATACGGGTGGTGGTGTTGTTCAAGGTAATGCATCAGCATTATTGACTGAACTCGCGCATTTACTCGGTTATCCGGTGACTAACACACTTATGGGCCTTGGTGGCTTCCCTGGTGATGATCCGCAATTCGTGGGCATGTTGGGCATGCACGGTACTTATGAAGCAAATATGGCGATGCATAATGCTGACGTCATTCTTGCAATTGGTGCGCGTTTTGATGACCGAGTGACCAATAACCCAGCAAAATTCTGTGTCAATGCTAAAGTTATTCATATTGATATTGATCCGGCGAGCATTTCAAAAACAATTATGGCGCACATTCCGATTGTAGGGGCGGTTGAGCCTGTACTTCAGGAAATGTTGACGCAATTGAAACAATTGAATGTATCTAAGCCAAACCCTGAAGCAATTGCTGCGTGGTGGGATCAAATTAATGAATGGCGTAAAGTTCATGGCTTGAAGTTTGAAACCCCGACTGATGGCACAATGAAGCCACAGCAAGTTGTTGAAGCTTTATATAAAGTCACTAACGGTGACGCCATCATTACTTCAGATGTGGGCCAACACCAAATGTTTGGTGCGTTGTATTACAAATACAAACGTCCACGTCAATGGATTAACTCAGGCGGATTGGGCACCATGGGCGTAGGTTTACCTTATGCAATGGCTGCGAAGCTCGCTTTCCCAGATCAACAAGTTGTTTGTATTACTGGTGAAGCTTCAATTCAAATGTGTATTCAAGAGCTTTCAACATGTAAGCAATATGGCATGAATGTGAAGATCTTGTGCTTGAATAACCGTGCTTTAGGTATGGTGAAGCAGTGGCAAGATATGAACTATGAGGGCCGTCACTCAAGCTCATACGTTGAATCATTGCCTGATTTTGGCAAGTTAATGGAAGCTTATGGTCACGTTGGTATCCAGATTGATCATGCTGATGAACTAGAGTCGAAGCTTGCTGAAGCAATGGCGATTAATGATAAATGTGTATTCATTAATGTCATGGTTGATCGCACGGAACATGTTTATCCAATGCTGATCGCAGGTCAGTCTATGAAGGATATGTGGTTAGGTAAAGGGGAGCGTACATAATGAGACATATTATTTCTGTACTCGTTGAAAACGAAGCTGGTGCGCTTTCTCGCCTTGTTGGTTTATTTAGCCAACGTGGATATAACATTGAAACACTGAATGTTGCGCCAACCGAAGACCCAACTTTGTCACGCTTAACATTAACAACTTATGGTGATGACCATAAGATTGAACAGATTACAAAGCAGCTCAATAAACTTGTTGAAGTTGTAAAAGTAGTTGATTTATCAGAAGGTTCACATATTGAGCGTGAACTGATGTTGATTAAAGTAAAAGCGTTAGGTGCTTCACGTGCTGAAATTAAACGCACTGCGGATATTTTCCGTGCGCAAATTGTAGACGTGACACCAACGACCTATACCATTCAAATAGCAGGGACAACTGAAAAATTAGATGGTTTTATCGATGCGCTTGCAGAAAACACTATTCTAGAAGTCGTTCGTTCAGGTGTATCTGGTATCGCCCGTGGCGAAAAAGTATTAGCCATTTAATTTTTTAAAAAGTATTTTAGCGGAGAACACAAATGCAAATTTTTTACGATAAAGACTGTGACTTATCAATCATCCAAGGCAAGAAAGTAGCGATTATTGGTTACGGTTCTCAAGGTCATGCTCATGCACTTAACCTTAAAGACTCAGGCGTAGACGTAACTGTAGGTTTACGTGCAGATTCAGCTTCTTGGAAGAAAGCTGAAAATGCAGGTCTTAAAGTTGCAGAAGTTCCTGCTGCTGTTAAGCAAGCTGACCTCGTAATGATTTTGACTCCAGATGAATTCCAATCACAACTTTACCGTGACGTGATTGAGCCAAACATCAAAGAAGGCGCGACTCTTGCATTTGCTCATGGTTTCTCTGTTCTTTACAACCAAGTTGTTCCACGTAAAGATTTAGACGTAATCATGGTTGCTCCAAAAGCACCTGGTCACACTGTACGTTCAGAGTTCCAACGTGGTTCAGGTGTTCCTGACCTAATCGCAATTCACCAAGATGCTTCTGGTAATGCACGTAACGTTGCTCTTTCTTATGCTTCTGGCGTAGGCGGCGGCCGTACAGGTATTATTGAAACTTCATTCCGTGAAGAAACTGAAACTGACTTATTCGGTGAGCAAGCAGTTCTTTGTGGTGGTGCGGTTGAATTAGTGAAAATGGGCTTCGAAACTTTAGTTGAAGCTGGTTATGCACCAGAAATGGCTTACTTCGAATGTTTACACGAACTTAAATTGATCGTTGACTTAATGTTCGAGGGTGGTATCGCTGACATGAACTACTCAGTATCTAACAATGCTGAGTACGGCGAATATGTAACTGGTGTTGAAGTAATCAACGAACAATCTCGTGAAGCAATGCGTAATGCATTGAAACGTATTCAATCTGGTGAGTACGCTAAGATGTTCATTCAAGAAGGTGCGTTAAACTACCCATCTATGACTGCTCGTCGTCGTCAAAATGCTGCACATGGTATTGAAGTAACTGGTAATAAGTTGCGTGCAATGATGCCTTGGATTCAAGCAAACAAAATCGTAGACAAAGAAAAGAACTAATTTTCTTTATCTAACGCTTTAAAAGAACCCTGCTTTAAGCAGGGTTCTTTATTTATACTATTTTATTTGAATGTGAAAATTGCGATTAGGCCAACTTGACTAGATTAAATAAATTCTATATTTTTCATATAATTGGCTGCTTAATTTTTATTTACTTTATTGATTTATAAAGTAAAAAATACTTGACCAAAAGATAGATAATGTTATTGTTTATAACTGACTGAATAAGTCAAATTTACTAAAATTTCTTTAACATGTTTAATTGTATTTTGGGCAATGAGTTGAACAAAATAAAAAAAAGTATTGAATAATCATGGAAGTCCAATATGGGTCATGTTGATTACGATAGCACATTGATCGTCGGCTCTTTTATTGCAGCTGGCTTCATTTGTTATATTGTAATTTCCATGGAGCAGCTAATATTCAAGCAAGTCTATAAGAAATTTGAGTCCTTAATTTTATTTATTAATGGATTGCTACTCGCCTTAGCAATTAGCATCGTCCATATTGTTGGTATACAAGCTTATCATCTGTTTGATACTGCTCACTCTAATATTCCTTTAATTGCAATCTCTTATGCCATTAGTGCATTGTTATCTTGCATTGCGATGTGGTTGACTTCGCGTTTTACGCTCCCTTTATTTAGACTCATTTTGAGCTCGATTATTATGGGAATCGGAATTTCAGCTTCTTATTACATTAGCATGTTGGGCTGGAATATTAATGTTTATAAAAAAGATTACACTTCGTTTTTACTCTTATTTTCTGTATTAATTGCGATGAGTGGTTCAGGGCTAGCATTTTTATTAGCCTATAAATTAAAAGACACCGAACGATATCGCTTAACTTTAAAAATCGCATTTTCGGTTATGATGACCTTAAGTATTATGGGGATGCATTACACAGCGCTTATTGCGACGAATATTACCGATAAATTTATTAGCCAATATCAGGCTGAGCATGACTTATTATTATTCACAATTATTCTAGTCACCTGTTTGGTACTCGTAGCAAGTTTTATTGTTGCAATGTTAGAGCAACGCCTTACTCAACAGAATTTAGAGCTGCGTAAGGCAAATAAAGAATTAGCTAACCTATCTATACAAGACAATTTAACCAAATTACCTAACCGCCTTTATTTAGTGGATTATGCTGAAGTATTACTTTCAGATCATCGATACAAAGATCAGAAAATTGCTTTCTTATACATTGATTTAGACCGATTTAAATCGGTGAATGATGCATTTGGGCATCATGTGGGGGATCAATTACTTATTCAGATGGCGAACCGCTTACATTGGCAACTCAATGAGAAGTGTAAACTGCTTAGAATTGGCGGTGATGAGTTTTTACTTATTGCCGAAAATACAAATGCCGATGAAGCAGTTATTTTGGCTGAGAAAGTTTTACAGCTGATTCAAGAGAGTTATCAGATTTCTGGTAAAGAAATTAATATCTCTGCAAGTTTAGGGGTGGCACTATTTCCTGAGCATGGACAAAATGTTCAGGACTTACTCATGAATGCTGATGCCGCGATGCTCATGTCTAAAGAACAAGGCCGAAACACTTACACCATCTTTAGTTATTCAACCCATCAACAAGAAACGAGAAGTCAGTCAAAACTGATCAATGATCTTTATAAGGCCGTAGAAGAAAAGCAGTTCATCCTATATTACCAACCAAAATTTAATACGAATCTTGAAGTCTGTGGCGTTGAAGCATTAATCCGTTGGAATCATCCAGCTTTAGGAATACTCACACCGCATATGTTCATAGAAGGTGCAGAAAAAACGGGTTTGATCATTCCCATGGGATACTGGGCACTTGAGCAAGCTTGCCTGCAAATTCAAGAGTGGGAACGCAGTAACACCCCATTTTATCCAGTTGCAGTAAACTTATCTGCACTACAGTTCGAAAATAAAAAATTATTTAGTACACTCGAAGCATTATTGAAAAAATATCAAATTCAACCTCATCACTTAATTGTTGAAATTACTGAATCAACTGCAATGCGACATATTGATTTAAGTATTCGAGCTTGTGAGCGACTACGTGATATGGGCATTCGAGTCGCAATTGATGATTTTGGAACAGGCCATTCAAGCTTCTTATATTTAAAAGATTTACCTGTAGATGAATTGAAAATTGATCGTGGTTTTATCGTTGACTTGAAACCAGGCTCAAAAGAAGAAGTTATATTAGAAAGTATAATACATTTAGCTAAAAAGTTAGGTTTAACCGTAACAGCGGAAGGGGTGGAAACTCAACAGCAAGTTGAAATTTTAACCCGTTTAGGTTGTCAGCAATTTCAGGGTTATTTATTAGGAATGCCTGTTCACGTCGATCAACTGATTGAATCTCAAGGCGCTCACTTCGCTTAATCTTTTCTATATCGATTTTAAACCTAACATTTACTTTTATCTTTAAAGAATAATTAATTAAAGTAAATTTATCTTCTAAAACACACCTATATATTTGTAGTAATGAATAGTATTAGTTTCTCAGTTAGTTGAGTATTTAATATATAATAATTTATAAATTTATACTGTAAGTATAAAGTAATACTAATAAATTGATGTTTGTATTTTATAAAATATAAGAGGTGAAAAGGGTTGTTATAAAGTATTATGAAGTTTATATAATAATTGAAATTGATGAAGATAGAACTAAATAAAAATATTAATTTTTAGGGTTGAGTAGATTTTTGGTGGAGTTGGAGAGTAGACTCCACCGAATTAAAAAATACTTTTTATCTTTATTAAAATATAAATATTTAATTAATTTATAAATTAAATAGTTGCATACTCTCGAACTGTTTCTAATTCAATAATTTTGTTTATATAAGACCACGTTTGTTCTGGATTAATCTTTCCTTTATTTATAGTGCCGTCAATAATGATTCCATCTACGATGTTAAGAAAGAGCCCTGTTAGAATTTTTGTGTTTTCTACTTCTAACTCTGAAAGAGCTGAGAAAACTAACGAGTAAATCCACTCCCGATATTCATTAATTTGATGCTTAATAGAAGGGTACAATTGCATGACTTCTATTGTCGCTTTTTTAAATAAGCAGCCATTAAAGTCATCTGTATTAATCCAATCGATATACCAATTAAATATCTTTTTTAATTTAATCAAAGGGTTGTTGGTATTCTTTATTTTTTCCAATATTGAATATTGGATCTCTAAATTTCTCTTATAAAGACATTCTTCAATTAAGGCTTCTTTAGAAGAAAAGTATTTATAAAAAGTCATTTTTGCAACATTTGACTCAGCAATAATGCGATCAACACCAATAGAAGTATAGCTTTTTTGGTTAAAGAGGGATGTTGCTGTTGTTATAATAGTTTCTCTTTTTGTCATCGGGTTCCCCGTTGCGGATATTTTTGATTAACTTTGCTATTGTAAAGTGTATAAGCTTAAATAAAACTTATTTTATAGTATTTAAAAAATTATATTTATTCAATAGCTTGGTTAATTTAAAAAACAACATATTATATATTTAATTGGCAATAGTTTACTTTTTTAAATATTATTAATTAATCCGTTGATTTGTTGAGATAATACACATAGTATCAACTTGTTAAGTATGGGTGTGCGGAATTTATTTTAGCAATTGAATGCAAAATTGTAATAAAGAGAGAGCCTATAACTTAACTATAAGAAAAACTTTTTACAGAGAATCATTATGTTAAAAAAATTTGAAGACTTTAATAATCCAAGAGAAAAAGCATTGCAGGGGATGAAAAATAGTATTCCTGCAAATCAATGGGATGAAAATTTACAATTTCTTAAACAGTTAAGAAAAACAATTGCAGAGTTACCAGTTTGTAATCATCCTGCTATTGAGCTGTTAAACGGTGGATATCTTGATAAACAACGTTTGACTCTTATCCATTTAGAATATCGTCATGCGATTGTACAAATTTTTACTGACGCTCTATTAAAGGCTCAATTTTTAACAAAACAATTGGAACCTAAACTCCACTCTGGAGCGAAGATGTATCCACGGGTATTATTAAGTTTAAATATACTTGATGAGTTTGGCTTTCGCCCTGGTTTAGACAAAGATAATTACTATCTGGGTAATCCTGAATATGCTCATTATCCTTTATATGAAGATTTACTTAATGATTATGGTTTAACGGAACATGACCGTCGTAATTATAAACCATCAAAATTTGCAGATCAGGTTAGATCATTTTTAGAATCTTCTTATGATAGTTATATTAATGTCGTGGCATTATTGGCTGTTGCAGAGGAGGAAGTCATTCTTTTTAGTCCTCCATTACGTCAAGCAACTAAATTCGTAAATATCGATGTTGAAGGTGGTGGTTATTACCATGTACATGGGGTATCTACGGATGAAACATCTGAGGCCGCTGATGACGATCATGAAGATGACTTGTGGTTTGCATTAGCACAAGCAATTACAAAAGATGATTATGAAAGCTTAACCAAGCTATGTATTGATTACTGTGCTTTATGGAATGAGTTCTGGGATGCACAAATTGCCGATGTTCAATTCATTGAAGAAAAGAAATTGGCGTAAAGATTCTGTTAAGTCTTAATCAAGCCCCATCTATAAAAAGGTGGGCTTTTTTAATTGTAAAATTTCTAAAAAGTTAAGCTACATTCTTAAAAAAGATTATGAGTAACTCATGGCTTATCAACAAACATTAAACAGTTCTATAAATCTGCTACAATTACGCCAATTTTTATTTTGATCGACTTTAGGTCTTTGGCACTGCAATCTCCGCAGTAGGTGTATTTCATGAGTTTTAAAGATGAGTTAGCGGCACAGGTTGCTCAACGCCGCACATTTGCCATCATTTCCCACCCCGATGCCGGTAAAACGACCATGACAGAGAAATTACTGTTATGGGGTAAAGCAATTCAGGTTGCAGGGATGGTAAAAAGCCGTAAATCTGACCGCGCAGCTACATCTGACTGGATGGAAATGGAAAAAGAGCGTGGAATTTCCATTACCACTTCTGTTATGCAGTTCCCTTATAAAGGTCACACTATTAACTTACTTGATACACCGGGGCATGAAGACTTCTCTGAAGATACTTATCGTACCCTAACTGCAGTTGACTCTGCATTAATGGTGATTGATGGTGCAAAAGGTGTCGAAGAACGTACCATCAAATTGATGGAAGTTTGTCGTATGCGTGACACTCCGATCATTTCATTTGTAAACAAGATGGACCGTGAGATTCGTGAACCACTTGAGTTACTGGATGAAATTGAGAATGTCCTCAATATTCGCTGTGTACCAATTACATGGCCATTAGGGATGGGGCGTGATTTTGCTGGTGTATACAACATTCTTGAAAACAAATTGTATGTCTACAAAGCAGGTTTTGGCTCAACTATTACAGATATTGAAGTACGCGAAGGTTATGACCATGCAGATATCCGTGAAAAAGTAGGTGAGCTGGCTTGGGCGTCTTTTGAAGAGTCACTTGAGCTCGTACAAATGGCGAATGAGCCTTTGGACCGCGAATTATTTTTACAAGGTAAACAAACTCCAGTTCTATTTGGTACAGCATTAGGTAACTTTGGTGTTGACCACGTGTTAGACGCATTTATGAATTGGGCACCAGAACCTAAAGCGCATCCAACACAAGAGCGTGTTGTCGATGCTAAAGAAGAAGGTTTTTCTGGTTTCGTCTTTAAAATTCAAGCCAACATGGATCCGAAACACCGTGACCGTATTGCCTTTATGCGTATTTGCTCAGGTAAATACGAGAAAGGTTTGAAGATGAATCATGTACGTATTGGTAAAGATGTTCGTATTAGTGATGCATTGACATTCCTTGCGGGTGAACGTGAACATCTAGAAGAAGCGTGGCCAGGTGATATTATTGGTTTGCATAACCACGGCACAATTCAAATTGGTGATACTTTCACAAGTGGTGAAAATCTACATTTCACAGGTATTCCTCACTTCGCACCAGAGATGTTCCGTCGTGTGCGTTTGAAAGATCCATTAAAATCAAAACAATTGCAAAAAGGTTTGAAAGAGTTGTCTGAAGAAGGTGCAACTCAGGTATTTATGCCACAAATTAGCAATGATTTGATTGTGGGTGCAGTTGGTGTACTTCAGTTTGACGTTGTTGCTTACCGTCTGAAAGAAGAATATAAAGTTGACTGTGTGTATGAGCCTGTAAGTGTTAATACGGTTCGTTGGATTCATTGTGATGATGACAAGATTCTCAATGAATTTAAGAAAAAAGCACATGATCAGCTTTCTATAGATGGTGGTGGTCACTTAACTTATCTTGCGCCAAGTCGTGTCAACTTGCAGATTATGCAAGAGCGTTGGCCTGATATTCAGTTCCGTAACACACGTGAACACTAATCTTTAAGATTTGACAGACAGCTTCGAACAGAAGCTGTTTTGTTTTGAAAAATAAGAAAGGATGATGAAATGAATTTGAATAGAAAGACAGTTATTGCACTTTTAGTTGCGGTAATCATATTACTTTTGGCTATTTGCCTTTTTGTCTGGAAAAGCTCTCAACCTTCATCATCTTCTCAAATAAAATCAGCTTCTACCCAAAATCAAAATATAGAGAAAGCTGAAGTACTACCATTTCTAAACTTGCAGCAGGTAAAAGCTGATTATGCTTTACCATTTTGTGAGAAGAAAAATTGTATTGATGTCGATATTCAAACAATAAAGACTCAAGATGCATGGCTAAATGAATGGATCGCGAAAAGTCAGGCTAAAGTGATCCAAGACCAAATTGATTTGAAAAAAGACTTAAGTTTGCAGCAAGCCATTAATGCTTATGTTAAAAAGTCTGATGAATGGCAAGATAAATATTCAAAGAATCGGGCTTATGAATTGCATCTTCATACCCGTATTGCATCGCAGCGTAACCAATATGTTTTATTGCAATTAGGACTTGATACCAAGCAGGAAGAGCTCACGATTAAAGACCGTTATTACTTTTTTGTGGCCGACCGAAAACTGCATAAGAGCTTAACTTTGTTAGATGTTTTACAAAAAGATCAACAAACTACTGTGCATCAAATGGTGCAGGTGGCCTATCAAGACTGGTTAAAAAAGCAGACTGCTGACATAAAGAAAGAAGCACCAAAAACTTTATATTGGGGGCAGGCAGATTGGTTCTTTGATGGTGAAGGCGTTGGTTTACATTATCAGGCCAACCAGATTACTAAAGAAGCGCCACAGCTCGATATTTATTTATCTAAAGAACAGACCAAAAAAATATTACAACCCGAGGTTTATGAACAAATGTTTTAAGATGGTAGCAGAATTTGCAACCTCAATTTATATGCGCTAATTTCTTAGAAAGGCATAGCGTAATCTCCTTAGAATAAAAGGCAAAATATGATGTTATCTTCTAAAGCTTCACTGCGATTAACTTTGCTTGCTTCTGCTATATTTCTGGCAGCATGCCAACCTAAAGCTGATCCTAAGGATTCTCAAGAGCAGCAGAAATCAACTGTTCAAGAACAAAAGCCAGTAGAGTTGACTTTGAAGGGTGAAACAATTCCTAGTAAGGTGGTTTTACCTGATTGTGATGGTAAAACTTGTCCAGAATTTACGGTAGAGCGCTTACAGAGTAATTTTCCTTTTATTGACAAAATTATAGATCAACAAGTCTTAAGTACACTAAATCAAATTTTAGAAATTGCTGAACCTGATGCTAAGGGTACGCAAACGGAACAAAAGTCAGAAGCTTCAGCGGTAGCGGGTGCAGAGCAAAAAAATAGCTTTGATGCACAGGTGCAACGCTATGCAAATTCATTTATTGATCTAGATAATGAATTAAAAGCTTTAAGTAGTAATCATCAGATTAATCTTTTAGTTAAACCTAAGATTTTGCAGGCTCAAGGTAAAGTTGTAACTGTAGTGCTTAATAGTAGTAGCTATTTAGGTGGGGCTCATGGCTCTGCTGCACAGCATTATTATAATTTTGATTTAAAAGAGCAAAAGCAAGTTAAGCTTGAAGATTTATTACGTCCTCAGCAAAAAGCAACTTTAGAGAAGTTAGCCCATGAAGCCTTTAAGACATGGGTGACGGACTCTAAATTGGCTGATAATGTTGCTGACTATGAACAAGCATGGCCGTTTAAATTATCTAATAACTTCTTATTGGGTGAGCAAGGTTTAATCCTTCAATACGGTGAATATGAAATTGGACCATACGTGGTTGGACTCCCTCGATTAGTCATCCCTTATGACCAATTGCAAGATGTATTGAAAGAAGAATATTTGCCACATCCTAAAGCCAAACCAGCTTCGGCACCAGTTGCAAAAAGTGCTGGCTAATGCATTTGTTTGATACCCATACCCATTTCGATGTTGCCGATTTTGATGAAGATCGGCAGCAATTAGCACTCGAGGCTAAAAAAGTGGGTGTAGATGCTTTGGTTTTAATTGGCTTTCTACAGTCACGTTTTGATGAGTTGGTGCAGACTCATCATCAGTTAAAAAGTTGGGAAAATGTGCCTACTTCTTATTTAGCACCAGGCTTACACCCATTTTATATTGAGCAGCATCAACCAGAGCATCTTTCTCATCTTGAACAAATCTTGCAGCAAGAAAACTGCGTGGCTGTAGGTGAAATTGGCTTAGATACTTTCTTGAAAGAACATAAGCAGCCAGATGTATATGCAAAGCAAAAACAATATTTTGCAGCTCAGTTAGAGCTTGCAACCCAATACCAAAAACCAGTGTTACTCCACATTCGAAAAGCGCACGGTGATGTGCTTGCTATATTAAAAGCTCAAAAATTTAAATTTGGCGGAATTGCTCATGCCTTTAGTGGTGGAGTAGAAGAGGCAAAGGGTCTTATTAAGCTTGGTTTTAAAATTGGTGTGACGGGGCAGATTACCAATCCAAATGCAAAAAAACTTCATACGGTTGTGCAGGCTATAGGTGCAGAGCACTTGGTGATTGAAACAGATTGTCCAGATATGACACCGCTTTGCTGTCAAACCTCAACAGAACAGCGGACTCGTAATACCCCTGTTAATTTGCCCTATGTTTTACAAAGTCTGGCTGAAAATTTAAATATGCCAGAGCCAGATTTGGCTAAGTTGCTGTGGAAAAACTCTCTTACTGCATTGAAATTATCGTAATAAAAATCAAAGATTAGAAATAGTAACTAAAACAAAACACAGCGATTAAAAAAGAAGCTTAAAGTAAGAAAACAACATGTAAAAACGTGAAAAATAACATTGCCAGACGTGGGAGGATAACCCAATGGCTAAGTATAGCAATATCAATAGTTTTAATGCTTTACAGACGCTAACAGTAGGTTCCAGCAATTATCAGATTTTTAGCTTAGCCCAAGCAGAGAAAACGCTAGGGGATATTGCCAAACTGCCGAAATCTTTAAAAGTATTATTGGAAAACTTATTACGGTTTGAAGATCAGCATAGCGTTAAAACGGAACACATCCATGCTTTAGCAGAATGGCTAAAAACCCGCACCTCAGATCAAGAAATTCAATATCGACCTGCACGGGTTTTAATGCAAGATTTTACGGGTGTACCAGCAGTTGTTGATTTAGCTGCAATGCGAGCAGCGATGGCGCAAGCGGGTGGCGACCCTGAAAAAATTAATCCCTTATCTCCTGTAGACTTAGTCATTGATCACTCTGTCATGGTCGACTATTTTGCCGATGATCAAGCTTTCGAAGAAAACGTACAAATCGAGATGCAGCGTAATGGTGAGCGATATCAATTTTTACGTTGGGGGCAGTCTGCATTTAATAACTTTAGTGTAGTGCCACCGGGTACGGGAATTTGTCATCAGGTCAATTTAGAATACTTGGCTCAAGCGGTGTGGCTAGGGGAAGATAACGGTCAAACTTTTGCTTTTCCAGATACTTTAGTGGGTACAGACTCACATACCACCATGATTAATGGTTTAGGTGTTTTAGGTTGGGGTGTAGGGGGGATTGAGGCTGAAGCTGCTATGTTAGGTCAACCCATTTCTATGCTGATTCCTGAAGTTATTGGTTTCAAATTGACAGGAAAACTACCAGAAGGAATTACTGCAACTGACTTGGTGTTGACCATTACTCAAATGCTCCGTCAAAAAGGAGTGGTGGGGAAATTTGTAGAGTTCTATGGAGATGGTTTAGCCGATTTGCCACTGGCTGACCGAGCGACCATTGCCAACATGGCACCAGAGTATGGTGCGACTTGTGGTTTCTTCCCGATTGATGAAGTGACTTTGGGTTATTTGAAATTAACTGGCCGTCAAAGTGATCGTATTGAACTAGTCGAAGCGTATAGCAAAGCGCAAGGTTTATGGCGTAATGCGGGTGATGAACCTGTTTTCACCGATACTTTAAGCCTTGATATGAGTACTGTTCAGGCAAGTCTAGCTGGCCCAAAACGTCCACAAGATCGAGTGCTTTTATCAGAGGTGCCGAAAACCTTTAATGCGCTGATGGAGTTAACTTTAAAACCAGCCAAAGAAGCTAAAGAGCGTTTAGAAAATGAAGGTGGTGGCGGTACTGCTGTCGAGGCAAAAAAAGCAAATATCCAACATGAAAGTCCTTCTTGCGTGATTGAAGGAAAAACTTATCCATTAAATCATGGTGATGTTGTTATTTCGGCAATCACCTCTTGTACCAATACTTCTAACCCAAGTGTAATGCTAGCAGCAGGTTTACTTGCTAAAAAAGCGATTGAAAAAGGTTTGCAGCGTAAACCGTGGGTGAAAAGCTCTCTTGCACCAGGTTCTAAAGTCGTGACTGACTATTTGCTGGCTGCTGGACTTACGCCGTATTTAGATGAGTTGGGCTATAACTTGGTGGGATATGGTTGTACAACTTGTATTGGTAACTCAGGTCCACTACCGGAGCCAGTGGAAGATGCAATTCAATGCCATGACTTGAATGTTGCATCAGTACTTTCTGGTAACCGTAACTTTGAAGGACGCGTACATCCATTAGTTAAAACAAACTGGCTTGCTTCGCCACCTTTGGTAGTGGCATATGGTTTAGTTGGTAATATTCGTACCGATTTGACTACGCAACCTATTGGGCAAGGTAAAGATGGACAACCTGTCTATTTAAAAGATATCTGGCCAAGTCAGGCAGAGATTGATGCTGTCTTACAGAAAGTAAATACAGAGATGTTCCATAAAGAATATGCTGCGGTGTTTGATGGTGATGAAAGCTGGCAATCTATCCAGATTCCAAAAAGTAAAACTTATGAATGGGCTGATGATTCGACTTATATCCGCCATCCGCCGTTCTTTGAAGGCATTGGTGAGCCGCCCAAACCAATTAAAAATATTGAACAGGCACGTATTTTGGCAGTGCTTGGTGACTCGGTAACGACTGACCATATTTCACCGGCAGGTAATATCAAAAAAGACAGCCCAGCAGGCCGATACTTACAAGAGCAAGGTGTTGAACCAAAAGACTTTAACTCCTATGGTTCTCGACGCGGTAATCATGAAGTCATGATGCGAGGTACCTTTGCCAACATTCGTATTAAAAACGAGATGTTAGGCGGTGAGGAGGGTGGTAATACGATTCATGTGCCAAGTGGTGAAAAGCTCGCTATTTATGATGCTGCAATGCGTTACCAACAAGAACATACACCACTTGTAATTATTGCTGGCAAAGAATATGGAACTGGTTCTTCACGTGACTGGGCTGCCAAAGGAACGAACTTGTTAGGTGTAAAAGCTGTCATTGCTGAAAGTTTTGAGCGTATTCACCGTTCAAACTTGGTAGGTATGGGCGTGTTGCCATTACAGTTTATTGATGGACAAACGCGACAATCTCTCAACTTAACTGGTCATGAGATGATATCAATTCGAGGTTTGTCTGATGGCGTTCAGCCTCATCAACTTCTTGAAGTTGATGTCAAAGGACCAAATGGAGTAGCGAGCCATTTTAATGTGTTATGTCGAATTGATACGTTAAATGAGGTCGAGTACTTTAAGGCGGGTGGTATTTTGCATTATGTACTTCGGAATTTGATTGCTGGTTAGTTAAAAAAGAAACCCCGTAAAATATGGGGTTTCTTCTTATGAAAATCTAACTAAATTTAAATAATTTCTTCCAGCTAAATGATGACGTCAGTACCCAAACATCGAATGGATTAAAATATAGTGAATCTACATCAAAAAAATCGCTAGATGCTTTTAGGGAAAGCTTAAGTGGTTCTGATTCTTCATCAGCCGAAAAAGTTTGATTTTCTAATAACTCTGGGTTTTCTATAAGAAGATATAACAAGAAGTTATTCAAAATATAGGATGCTTGATCTACCTTTAGGTTTATACATCGATCTGGTTTGCCGAATTGCTGCATTCCACAAGAGTAGAGTAAATTATCATCAGAAATAATAGGGATAAAGGCTTTAAATAGATCTAATATATTTTCAGCGTTATAGCTAAGCCAATCGCTTTTAAGGTGTGTAAGACCCGAAGTCTCAACTTTAATTGCTAAGCCACCTGCTTTCATGAGGGCCTGACCTAATAACAGAGCTTGTTGTGCTAACTCTATTGATCCGCCATCACAAATAATATAAATAACCATATTATGTTGTTCAATTTTTTTTAATTCGCTTTCAGAAAAACGACCTAGACTAAATGATCTAAAAACCTCACTGACATTTGGATCATTTCCATATTCTTCAACTTCAGCGTAATATTCATTTGTTAAAGATTTAATAATTGAGCCCGCATAAATATATCCAGTTTCATTAACAAGTAGGGCATGTAATAGAGCTTGATGATTTTCCCAAATACCAGGAATACATAAGATAATTTTTTGATTAAATTCTTGATTCATTATTAATAAGTTCTAAGGAGCTTTTCCCACTCATAATATCGTAAAAGATATGCGATACCAATTGATTGAGGTAAAATACCTCCCGTGTTTTATATCCCCAAAGAGTAGCAATGACCGATCTCCAACAAGATGAATATGACCGCCGTTTTGCAGGTGTAGCCAAAGTTTATGGTGATTCATCTTTCCAGCACTATGAAAAAAGTCATGTGATGGTGATTGGTATTGGTGGGGTCGGTAGTTGGGCGGTAGAAGCTTTAGCGCGTACAGGTATTGGTGAGATTACACTAGTAGATATGGATGTGGTTGCAGCATCAAATGTGAATCGTCAGTTACCCGCAATGACATCAACTCTGGGTTGTGAAAAAGTTGAGATTATGGCGGAACGTTGTCGCCAAATTAACCCACGTATTAAAGTTAATATTATTGATGACTTCTTAACGCCTGAAAATGTCACAGAGCTTTTAAACCCTGTACCAGACATTGTTTTGGACTGTATTGATGATGTTAAAGCAAAACTGGCTTTAATGCTTCATTGTCGTTTTAATAAAATTCCTTTAATTGTGTCGGGCGGAGCAGGGGGTAAGCTCGATCCACTTAAAATCCGCGTGGCCGATCTATCAAAAACAGAACAAGATCCGATGTTAGCGAAGCTACGTAGTCAACTTCGTGCTCGAGGCATCTGTAAAAAGCCAAAAGAGAAATTTGGTATTACCTGTATTTACTCAATCGATAACCCATTTTCTAGTGCAGATGTTTGCCCATCGGCGGGATTACGTTGTGGTGGCTATGGTTCAGCGGTAGTGGTGACTTCAAGCTTTGCTATGATTGCTGTGGCTGAAGTTTTGAAAAAGCTTGATTTAAAGAAAGCCTAATTTAAATATTGAAAAGGCATGTGCTTATGTGAGTGCATGCCTTTTTATTTTTGAGAGAAACTATTTAATCATACAGCTCTATGTTGTCTTGTTTGGGCTGTGTGGGTAACTGCTGATCATAAAATTTAAAGCACCATAAAACTAGAACAACAACGGTGAAAATGACAAACCCTTTTAAATACTTCATGAATAATTCAATCAATTGAATGGTCTTGATAAAATTCTAGCGAAGGCTATCTATCTAATCTAATATAGAAAATAGACCTAATAATCTAATTTTGAGATGGTTATGCTCACATTAAAACAATTTCAATATTTTATAAAAATTGTTGAAGAAGGGAGTTTTACTGCTGCTTCAGAGAAATTATTCATTGCTCAGTCTGCTTTAAGTCGGCAAATGAAGCTATTAGAGGAAGAAATTGATTTTCAGTTATTTGATCGTACTGATAAGAAAGTAAAACTCACGGCGGCAGGAGAGGTCTTCTATAAAAAAATTAAAGATAATATGCATTATTTAAATGAGATCATTGGAGTTTCTAAGAATATTGCAGAAGGAAAAAATCGTCAGATTAAAATTGCTCATTCGAGCAGTATTATTATGGATGATAGAAAGATCCAGATATTAAAAGAAATTAGCTTAACGCAACAAATCAATTTTGAGATAAATACCTTGTCATCTGAGCATCAGATTTTGGCTTTACTGAATGGGGAAATTGATATTGGTTTGATTAGACCGCCAGTTCTGCATAGCCTTGAAGAAATAACAACCTTGAAACTATATGAACAGCCATTATTTGCAGCTGTTTATATTGATCATCCTAAATTTAAAGAAACACAAAGTATCCAGATAAAAGATTTAAAAGATGAATATTTTGTTTCGACTCCACATCCTAAGCGGGGAGGTTTGAGTTATTTAGTTTCAAACTTGTGTATAGGGGCTGGCTTCTGGCCTAAAGCAGCGACGATCCAATCACGTAAGCTAAACCAATTACAGTTAGTTGCTGCAAACTTGGGTATTAGCATTGTTCCCCAAGAGTTTGAGCAAATATTACCCCAAAATGTAAAGTTGATTCCTCTAGAAAATAAGAATCTTTTATCTGAAGTGGTTTTAGCTTACAGAACTAACCAGAGTGATCTGATTCAGCATTATGTTGAGCAGATCTACCATCTGCTGCAAGTTTGAGAGGCAATATGTTTAACTTCTGCTGGAATAATTATTGTGGCCCAATATGTTCACTAATAGAAAATGTATATTCCGTATCACCTTCTAATTGACGTTCCTGAGATAGGATGTCCATTTTGGGGCGCTTAAGTTGGTAAAATTCCAAATTGATACAACCATTATTGTTAACCGCATAGCGAATATAGTAACGATCTGGCTCTAGAAAAAATGTTGCTTCTTCAAATGAGTGCAAAGATAGAATTTTCTTCTTATCGTGATAAATCACGGAAGGACAATCTAGTAGTCCATTTAAATATTGTTTTCGTATCACATGGATCCGAGCTTTAGGAGTGGTTTCTTTTAATAAATATTGAGGTTCATAAATCCGTTTCTCGGGTACTTTTTTAAAAACCTCTATAATGTTTGTATCGGAGGCGGCATAAGTCATGCTAAACGATGTCGGTAAGTAAAAGCTCAGCAGTATTCTTTTCATAAAGTTCCATCATTATTTTTGATAAGTACAATATGAAAATAAAGCAAAAAAGAAGCCAAGCTGGATTTAAAATACTCATTTGATCAGTTGTTTGAAACAATTAAAGCAATTGAATATCTAGTTTTTAGGTAGATTACCCTAGTCGATAATAAGTATAAGTTACGCTGTCATCTTTATAGACATCATAGCTATTTTGTTTGAAGTCAGAGACCCATTCACTTCCAGTGTACCCTGCGATATGTCCATAAACATGGTTGCGGGTTCTGTGAATGATGTAAATGTCACCTTCTTGAGGTTCGTCGAAGGCTGGATCAATTTGTTTATAGCCAATCTTTTTGAGAGTATCGCCCCAATCTGAAGCTGCGATTGGGTGGTTTTCAACATTAGCACCAGCAGATTCGAGTGCAAGACGGATACTACGTGCGCATCTAGCTTTACTGCGTCTAGAAGTTACGCTTTCTAATTTTTCTACAAACTTTTCTACGTCGATCGGTGGGTTGGTTGAAGTTTGAGTTTGATGATTATTGGGTTTCATGGTGAAAGGATAAGGGAGGCTTGGTGCGCTGTGCGATACAACAATGGCTGCCTGATTTGAATCCTGATACATGTAATTATCAGCTACTTGTCCGTCATAAATAATCATCGTGAAATCTCTACCGTGCTACCTATATCCATATTAAAAAAAATCACCACCTACCTGTGGCGTTCAGAGATACTAATAGGCGTATCTTAAAAGTTTTGTTTATGTTATGTAATAACGTATCTTTTTTCCAGAGGTGCCTGCCTTGGAGCGAAAAGATACTTATCAAAAGAGGTGGTTAAAAATAGTGAAATTTAAATTATTGATATCATTGTAAATAAATAACTAATCAGAGCTTAAATTTGAATATTTTGTTCCAACATTTGCGAATATACTCAAAATCTAAGTCTCTGATTTAAAATGCCACATTTTCTTACAATTTAAGAAGTCGTCGCCAACTTAAACCTGCTGCTCTTTTACATACTCTTCAGTGCGAATCATGGCTGCTCGCATGTTCTGAATTGCAGTTTCAACATCGGCTAAAGTTTTTGCATTTCCGCCACTTAGCGCCTGACGCCATTTACGAGCACCCGGCAAGTTTTGGAATAAACCTAAAATATGACGTGTAATGATTGAAAGGGGTGCACCTTCAGCCATACGTTGCTCAATATAAGGCAGCATTTGTTCCATAATATCGAAACGGTCTGGTGCTTCTAAGTTCCAAAGTTGGCCCAGCTCAGCAAGTAGGTAAGGGTTGTGATAGGCTTCACGGCCAATCATGACACCATCAACATGCTGTAAATGAGCTTGAGTTTCGGCAAACGTTTTAATACCGCCGTTAATTTCAATAGTGAGATGTGGACGTTCTTGCTTTAAGCGGTATACATCTTCGTAGCGTAAAGGGGGGACTTCTCGATTTTCTTTTGGAGACAAACCTTTCAATATCGCAATACGGGCATGCACAACGAAATAAGTACAACCTGTTGCAGCGACAGTATCTACGAAATGTAGCATTTCTTCGTAAGACTGCATGTCATCAATACCGATACGATGCTTTACTGTGACAGGAATATTAACCGCTTTTTGCATGCTGTGAATGCATTCAGCAACCAAGTTTGGCTCTGCCATTAAACATGCACCGATTTTATTGTTCTGTACGCGGTCACTTGGGCAGCCTACATTCAGGTTGACTTCGTCATAACCCCAGTCTTCAGCCATTTTTGAGCAAGTGGCAAGCTCTTGTGGGTTTGAACCGCCAAGTTGTAATACGATTGGGTGTTCTTGAGCGTTATAGTCTAAATGACGTTTTGCATCGCCAAATAAAATCGCGCCTGTAGTCACCATTTCGGTGTATAGCACAACGTTTGGGTTAAACAAGCGTGCAAAGAATCGGTAGTCCTTTGTAGTCCAGTCCATCATTGGGGCTACACTGATTCTTGGAGATTTAATAGTTTCAATGGTTTTATTAATAGTCATTAAAAATCATACCTTTAATCAGTGTTTTGCAACCTGTTTGAATCTGTGGGAACTCATATTTAGCTGCGTTAATCAGTTTGCATTTACACCAAAATTTACACCATAATGGAGAAAATGGTTCATGGTGTAAATTTATGGGGTCAATTACTGCCAGAAAAGGTGCAGATGGAAGTGTTAGTTACCGAGCTGCTATCCGGATCAACAAAAAAGGTTATCCAGCTTATTCTGAAAGCAAAACATTTCATTCAAAAAAAGTGGCAGAAAACTGGCTTAAAAAAAGAGAAGTTGAGATTCAAGAAAATCCAGACATTTTACTTGGCAAAGAACAACTGATTGATCTAACTTTGTCAGATGCCATAGATAAATATTTGGATGAAGTTGGGAGCGAGTACGGTAGGACGAAACGCTATTCTCTACTCTTAATTAAGAAGTTGCCAATCGCGCGCAATATTATCACAAAAATACATTCAATACATTTGGCTGAGCATGTTGCTCTAAGACGGAGAGGCGTGCCGAATCTTGGTTTAGACCCTATTGCAACAAGTACACAGCAGCATGAGCTTTTACATATTAGAGGTGTTCTATCTCATGCATCTGTTATGTGGGGCATGGAAGTTGATTTAAGTAGCTTCGATAAAGCTACGGCACAGCTTAGAAAAACTCGCCAAATCTCCTCTAGCAAAGTGAGAGATAGACTTCCTACAAATGAAGAGTTAATTGCTTTAACAAAACTTTTTGCTGAGCGTTGGAAATTAAATAAATATGGTACTAAGTATCCAATGCATTTAATTATTTGGTTCGCAATTTTTTCATGCAGACGTGAAGCAGAGTTAACACGCTTATGGCTGCAAGATTATGATTCTTACCATTCATCATGGAAAGTTCATGATTTGAAAAATCCGAACGGTTCTAAAGGTAATCACAAGTCTTTTGACGTGTTGGAACCTTGTAAAACAATAATTGAACTTTTATTAGATAATGAAGTGCGGAGTCGTATGCTTCGATTAGGATATGATGAACAACTTTTATTGCCTCTGAACCCAAAAAGCATAGGAAAAGAGTTTCGTGAAGCATGTAAAATATTGGGAATTGAAGATTTACATTTTCATGATTTGAGGCATGAAGGATGTACGAGGCTTGCAGAACAAAGTTTTACTATTCCTGAAATTCAGAAAGTAAGTTTGCATGATTCTTGGGGGAGCTTACAACGTTATGTTTCTGTGAAGTCAAGACGTAATGTAATTCAATTGGAAGAGGTGCTACGCCTCATTGATGAAACGTAGCAAAGTCTTTAGCAGCTTCAGAATACTTCTTATCTAAGATATCAGCCAAGTCTTTAACGTGCACCAGAAATGGTGCGCGTTTGCTTGAATCTATTTTAAAGACAGAGAAAGGAAATTCTTGATTATTTGCCTTTCTTAGCGCCTCTGCCTTGCTTAAGTGAGGATAATAGTCTTGTACTACACTCATTAATTCGACAGTCATAGAGCGATATTTCATAAATAGGTAATCAGCTGTGTTTAACTGGAATGCACCCATTGTGAAATAGCCTTTTAACTAGTTAGTTTTAAACTTGGAATACAACACATCAAAATTGGACTGTGTATCCCAAATTCGAAGGACTGCATCACTGCCTACTAGGTACGTTTTGAGCAGCTTAATAAGATCTTTGCACCTTGGATCACTTTTAAAAAAATGATTAGTTTGCATAAACCCGTTTAATGGCATAGATACAGGATATGCTTTGCAATTAAATAGGCCTTCCAGATTACCTCGTAAAGCAATGAAAGCATTTTCATCAGAAGAACCAACAGGATCATCTATGAACTGGCGTTCCAGTAAAAACACCAGTCTGAGTGCTAATTGTCCTTGGGGTGTAAGTTCCCATTTCGAAAATACGGCAATAATTTCATTATTACCACCTTCATTAAAGAAAATGGCGATCATCTCTTTCTTCTGCTGATCTAAATATTGTTGTTTTGAATATATTGGAGTATTCGCTGAAAGCGTAAATAGCATTGGCAAATATAGCTCATGTGTTTCGAAGCCTGCGTAGTCTTTGAATAGAACCTTCATTGTCGAATCAAATAACTCTTCAGCACGAATTTGTTCTGTATTCCAAGCTGTTAAATCCTCATTAAACTGCCTAGTGTTGAGCATATATTGGTAGCCCGTAATTTGATTAGAAAAATACTGATCATGGCAGTAAATCCCCCCATTAAGCATAGGCCCCATATGTTTAATAAACTGAATAAACAATTCGTTCTCTGGCTTTAGCCGAACAGATAACATCCCATTAGTGACAGGGGAGCCTGTCACTAATGGATATGCTGATCTAATCAACTCAACAGGTTTACTGAGAGATAATGCCTGATTACTATTTTGAGAATTTTGTTTTGCAAACATGCTTGTAGTTTTTGATCTCCCAAGAGCTTTTGCTGACTTCTCAGAACCAATCAGATCGTAAGCCCAAATAGGTTGAATGCTGCATGACGAATGTGTAGCTGCAAGTAAAGCATCTGATGCGTACTTAGTCATGTTACTGTCCTCCTACTTGAGCATCATCTGACTGATCAGAGTCTAGTAGGTTAAGTTGCTCGAACTTGCGTGGACGGCCAAGTTTGGTAGCAGGAACTTTTGGTATTTGGCTTGTTCGGAAGCTCCGAATTTGTTCTCCATTAGTAAAGGCGAAGTACTGATCATTTTTGCATATGTAGTCAAACGTAGCCTTGAGATTCTTAAGCATTTCATGGTCGGTATACTCCAAAATGCCTAAGGCACGATAGCGGTACTCATCTTTCTTCATATTGCAGATAAAAGCAGTCCCAAGATTGTTTGTAGCAACCCTCCATTTCTCAGCAATATATTGCCCCCACGTGATGTCCTCACGATGGTCATTGGCATTGAAGAAGTAATAAAGATGTCCATGGAATCCCTTGGTTGGGGTGTGTTCAATACGCAGGATATACCCGAGCGCTTGCTTAAGCTGATTATGCTTAGATGCATCATAGAACCGAATAAAAGACTCTTGCATAAACTCACTATCATGTTCAGCCTGAGCAAAATCAGTTGAGATAGCAAGCTGTTGAAGCTTAGCTGGATCGCGTATTAATCCTAGGTCTACTCGAACAACAAGGATTCGAGAATGGATCTTGAGTAGAGTCTCTACAAGCTCAACACAACGCTCTTTAGAACGGCGTCGATTACTAGCACGATTCGAAAGTTGTTTACGAATTGAGGCACTGCTCATTCTTATTGCAAACAACTTCTGAAATTTAATTAAAGCTGCAACATAAGCCTGAGCCTGTTCAGATGTGTAACACTGATTGATCAGAGAAAATTCATAAAGGGTATATTGTTCTTCCTTTGAAAGTTCTAAGAATGAATCCTTAAAGGCCTGTAACTCTATGCCCATCTTGTAATTGCCAGAGTGAGCAGACACAAAGATTGTTGTAAGCTGGCACTTAAGCAAAAGTGGAATATCCTTCGCATATTCAACACGTAGTTGCTCTTTGCCCTTAAAACTTTGAACAGATTTAAGAGTAGCGATTGGGCGCTCTTTCTCAAAATACTTGATGAACTCAACACGACTGAGCATTTTTTCAACTTCAGGGTTTATACTCGTTTTGAATATTTTAATCTTACCGTTTTCTGTCATGTACTCATGAGTTGAAAAATCTTCCTTGAGCTGTTCTAGGAATGCATCTCTATCTGCAACTGAGAACTGTGCGATAGGTGGAAGAATTGGTTTAGCTGTGTTGTTCAGAGATTTCATAGTATACCTACATACAAATAATTAATTACGTATCAGGCGTCATGAGGTAAATGCTCTCCCTATGGACATCGTTTAGAAATGTCCATTAGGGTAGGCGTAGAGTGGATATTGGCTAATCTATCTGGAGTGTATTCATCTCAAATGGATACACAATTAAATCAATCTAATCTATAAGCAGTATTTGCTAAGGCACACTGCTTATGACAATAAGTATCTAGTAGATTAATTACATATATCTAATATTACTTATTACAATTGTATTTAAACCGAAAAGCCGATTGCACTTTACTTCGAGAATGCTCTACCAAAAAATGACGGTAATACGAGGACTTTTTAAAAGTTGTGATGTCCTGCGTTATGCAGCATTTAAATGGCTTCGTTGAGCTATTCTTCGGGTGACCCACACCCGTAAATTGCTAAGCTTCCAATTGAATGTACTTATTAATTTGATGTGTTGCTGGCTTAGGTTTGAGTTGGTCATATTGGTTCCTTATGTAGCAAGTTTTGTATGCTTGATTGCATAAGGGAAATTCTAGAAAAAAATTAAGCACCCTCTAAAAATCTGCGAAGAATTTATTTAAGCTACTGATATATATGTATTTAAAATCTTTAAAATATAGAAATTTCATTGTAATTATTACTCTTTTAAAAATTTATTAATTTTTTTTAAGAGCATGTCAGTGTAGAACTAACAGGCTCTAAATAAATTATGTGAGTGATCGGATTTTTATTGGGGTGGGAGGGGAATTCTAAAGTTTTCTACCTTTCTTTTCTATAAAAATGTTCAGCGCATCATATAGGCTTGGCTCGCTTTCCTTTAACCAAGATTTAGCGCTATTCAGTAACTTCATTCTCTGATCGTCGGTTCTAATTTTACTTTTTTGAGTTTCTAAGGCAGAAATCTTTTTCTGATAAAATACTCTTATTTCCTTATAACGTTCGATAGGGCGACCTGCAAAAGAAGTTAGGGGTTGATCACGGTTCTGAGCTTGTATGATTACAGTTTTTTTACCATATTCTTCAATTTCTTTGACTTCAGTTGTAGATAGATCATTTCGAGCTGCAAAAAGAAAATATTCAGCTTCTTCTTTTTTTCGTAAACAATGTTCTATTTCAGCATTGTATTCTTGAGTGAGGTATTCTGGAATTTTTGAGATAGCTTGCTGCTCAATGGCTCCTAGAACCGTATCCATACTTGAGTAAGTTTTTTGATTACTGGTAATAAAACGTTGAACAAGTGAGAGGTAAGTTTTTTTTACCCTCTGGGATTTTTTATGGCTGTTTCGGGCTAATTGAGATTTCCTAATCTGTTTATAGATATCTTCTGGTAGCGTGTAGATATAGAAAGAACAATCATAATGTTTGGAGTAGAGACGAAATGCTTCTTCAAAATGTTTCTCAGCTTGTTGTGCTGTTTTTTTGAATATTCTGGTTTTAGTTGATACCAAGTTTTTGAATTTACGAATTTCAGTCGCGATTTCGCCATAGTGTCGGGCAAGTCGGTCCTCTTCGGGAATGTAGATGTAAATTTCCGATTTACCTCGAAGTAATGGTGGGGGTAATCTCCATGCCTGTTGACGGAGAGCCTTTTGTTCTGGCGATTCTTTTAATAAGCCTTGATCAAGCTGTTCATAAAACCACTTTCGGTCATTATCCGTCATTTCTTCACTGATAGGTTCCATTTGTTCGGGTAAATAAGCTTTGTAGTGTTCGGCATAGGCTGATGGCAAACCATAGGGAAATTTATGTCTTTTAATAATATGTTCTTCAAGTTGGTCAATTAAGCCAATAAGTTTTTTGATGTTACTCGTAGATGTGGTTTCTTGTTTAGCCTTAGCATTTTTTTTAGCTGAAGTTGCCATGTAATCAAGTTCACTTATTCATTTTAAAAGAAGTGCATATATTATAAGTCGTAACTACTTATAATTTAAAAATGATTTAGCTTAACTTGAGAGTGAATTATGAGCATTTGTAGAGGGGTGTTAGGTGTTAAACTGCACTCCATTTATGTACCGACTTATGATGATTCTGTACCGACTTGCGATGTTTTGGGTGAAAAGTAGTCAAAATCAAAATGTAGCTTAGAGTTATAATTGTTGGACTAAACTTGTAGTACTGTGAAGCATTCTACTGGATTATAAATTTATTATGGACTGAATCAAGTGCTAGAAAATCACTCATTATTGGTTAGTTAATAGTATGTCTTTGTATTACTAAAAGGTCTCAATAGCGTTTCATTAATTGCAATGCAAGATTGTAGGCTACGGTTGTAGAAATTGACTCTGCTATAAAGAACTCTTGGGGTGGGGTGAAGTTTAAAGCCTGCTTTCGATAACGCGTCTGCTTTCCTGTCTGTTTGTCTTTAAAAATAAACTCATCCTGAGCATGAGAATATTCTTGTCCATACAGTGGACCACCAAGACACTTTAACCGAAACACTGAATCATCCTTAAATTTACCTAATGGTTAGTTTAAAGAATTAATCTAATGAAAAACAATAACAATCACTTTACGACTTAGTCGATAGATCATTGACACCTTAAATATTGCACATTATCCTTTGCTTGCTGGCCACATTGCCAGTCGGTTTTGACAGACCGTTTTATTGGGTTGCATCAGAGTTATTCCTTCTGAGGAATAATTTTGAGGGTACATCTCGTCTCCTCCCGTTGCGGTAGGATGATCTGACCCCATAAAGTTGGACAGTTAGTTAAGCAGTTTTTAAAAACTGGTTTCTATATTGTACAGGGGATAAACCTTGTAGCTTCACCTTGATTCTCTCATGATTATAATAATAATGTACTCTCGTATAGTTTTCTCTAACTCATCAGTTGATTGAAATTTTTCACCATGAAAGCACTCCGATTTTAATATTCCAAAGAAGCTTTCTATTACAGCATTATCTAAGCAATTTCCTTTACGAGACATACTTTGAATTAAACCATGTTGCTTTAATTGCTGTTGATAATGAGCCATTTGATATTGCCATCCTTGATCTGAATGGAGAATTGGTTTCTCATGTCGCTTAAGTTTAGCTAAAGCATGAATGAGCATATCTTTCACTAACTCATAATTGAGTTTACGTTGGATCCGGAAGGTAATAATTTCCCCATTAAATAAATCTATAATTGGTGATAGATAAAGTTTTTCACCGTTAACATTAAATTCCGTCACATCAGTTGCCCATTTCTGGTTGGGACGGTTCGCTTTAAATTGCCGTTGCATAATGTTATCGGCCACCATCCCGACACAACCACTTTTATATGAGCGATATTTTAGTGCTCTGATACGTGATTTAAGTCCCATAGTTTTCATAAGACGATATACACATTTATGGTTGATTATTATTCCTGTACTTTTCAGAGCAAGAGTAATTCTACGATAGCCATAGCATCCCTTATGCTTGTGATATATGGACTTGATCTGCTGTTTTAACTCAGTATATTTATCCTTAGAGCGTACAGCTTTCATGTGATAGAAATAAGTACTACGAGCGATCTTGGCAATACTGAGTAAGAGCTTTAATGGATAAATTTGCCTTAATTCTGAAATAACTTGAACACTGTCTGCAGTAGAAATTGAATTTAGGTACGTTGCTTCAGTTTTAAGGCTTTTAGCTTTTTTAAAAAGGCAACCTCTGCTCGTAAAGCGGTCACTTCATCAATGAGCTCCTGCTGAGATTTATCTTTGTCATCTTTTACAGACTTGGTTATTTTAGTTTTATCTTGTTTAAGCATATTGGTATAAATCCTCGTGGTATTAAACCCAGCAATCCCTTCTTTATGATACTGAGCTAGCCACCTTCTTAAAATTGACGTCCCGCTCAGATTTAACCGTCTTCTAACTTCTCTTACCGGTATCTTATCAAGAAGCATTTGTACAGCCTTGATTTTAAATTCGGAAGAGTAGTAGGTTTTTTTAGTTTTAACATTCAGGCCATCTTCACCTTGTGCCTTATAGTTTTCAATCCATAAGCGGATGGTTTGGAGATCTACATTAAATTCTTGTGAAAGGATTTTATATCCTTTACTTCCCTCTAAATAAGCTTGAATGACTTTTAATTTTAACTCTTTTGAATGCTTCGGAATTGGCATAGAGCACACCTCATAAGTTTTAAAAGTCTAACTTATGGGG